>CAYQWO010000109.1:4513-9323 GCA_964421095.1 uncultured Syntrophaceae bacterium | reverse complement strand
CTGGCCTTAAACAGCGGGTAAAGCCAGGGGACGTGGTGATTCTCATGGGGGCCCGGGATCCCACGCTCTCATTGCTGGCCCAAGAGATTAAAAACAGTTTAGGCTGAGCGTCCATAAGTTCATTTTAGTCAGCTTGCCCACCACTTGACAAACCCCAGCCTTGAAGATAACATTCATTGTCATCTTTGGGTTCAAAAGGAATAAGTGAAGCAAGAAGAGGCCAGGTCCGTGTGCAGAATTCTTAAATCCTTCAATGAAAGAATGAAACTGCGATGAACGCTGACCGCCTGAGTGCCCTGGTTTGGCTCCCCATCGGCTTGGGCGCCGTATATGGCTCCCTCATCCACGGTCTGGGAACGGCACGTGAGCCCGGTTCTGGCTTCCTTCCCTTTTTAGCCAGCAGTTTCGTCAGCCTCATGGCCCTCATCATTTTTTTCCAGTCCTTGAGGAAACATCGGGAAAAGGACCGAAAGCTTTCTGCTCTGTGGCAGGGTATACGCTGGCAGCGACCTCTGGCGGTTTGCCTGATCACGATTGGATATATCCTGGTGTTTGAGTGGCTGGGCTTCGCCGTTTCTACTTTCCTTTTCCTGCTTGTGCTGCTGAAAGGCATGGAAACTCTCTCCTGGTGGAAAGTGCTCCTCATATCCATCCTCAGCACCAGTTTTTCCTATTTCCTCCTCAGCTTCTCCTTGGAATCGACACTCCCCCGGGGGATTTTCGGATTTTAAAGGGATAACGGATGGATTTTTTCGCCAACTTGATGACGGGGCTTTCCGTAACCTTTCAGCCCATAAATCTCTTCTACTGCTTCCTTGGCGTCTTCCTGGGCACACTCATCGGGGTCCTCCCCGGCCTGGGCCCTGCGGGGGCGATGTCGATCCTCCTTCCTTTAACTTTTAAAATGCCGGCCGCCCCGGCAATCATCATGCTGGCCGGGATCTATTACGGAGCGATGTATGGCGGGTCCACGACTTCGATCCTGATCAACATTCCCGGAGAAGCGGCCTCCGTGGTGACCACCCTGGACGGCTACCAGATGTCTCTTCAGGGAAGGGCCGGGCCGGCTCTCGGCATCGCAGCTTTCGGATCATTCATTGCGGGCACGATGGGCATTGTAGGCCTGCAGATCCTGTCCCCGCCTCTGGTTTCCGTAGCTCTGCGCTTTGGTCCACCGGAGTATTTTGCCCTGATGATCCTCGGCCTGATCATCCTTACCTACCTGGCCCAGAAGTCGATCGTCAAAGCTCTTTTGATGGCTGGGATGGGGATTTTTCTGGGATTGGTCGGCTTGGACAACATCACTGGCAAGCCGCGCTTCACTCTGGGGATTCCGAAGTTCATGGACGGCATTGGCCTCATTCCTCTGATCATGGGGCTCCTGGGGATTTCTGAGGTTTTCCTCAACGTGGAAAAAACCCTTTACCGAGAAGTCCTCAAGACGCCGATCACCCACCTTCTCCCTTCACTCAAAGAATGGGGCCAGAGCAAGTGGGCCATCATCCGGGGTTCATTCATCGGTTTCTTCCTGGGCATCCTTCCGGGAGGAGGGGCCATACTCGCT
Source organism: uncultured Syntrophaceae bacterium (assembly GCA_964421095.1). Classification (GTDB taxonomy): domain Bacteria; phylum Desulfobacterota; class SM23-61; order SM23-61; family SM23-61; genus CAYQWO01. The sequence continues at coordinate 7,759 of CAYQWO010000109.1, read as the reverse complement.
TCTTTTGTGGCCTATGCCATGGAGAAGCGATTTTCCAGGACCCCCGAACGCTTCGGCCGGGGGGCCATCGAGGGCGTGGCTGCTCCGGAATCGGCCAACAATTCCGCCGCCTCCGGCGCATTCATTCCCCTTCTGGCTCTGGGTATCCCGAGCAACGTTCTCATGGCCATCTTGATCGGAGCGTTAATGATGCACGGAATCACCCCCGGGCCGATGCTGATGAAAGAGCATCCCGATGTATTCTGGGGGGTGATCGGCAGCATGTATGTGGGGAATGGCATGCTCCTGGCTTTAAACCTGCCGCTGATTGGGCTGTGGGTACAGATTCTGCGTATTCCCCATAACATTCTTTTTCCCCTGATCCTTCTCTTCTGCGTGATCGGTTCTTATTCCGAAAATTACAGCATCTTGGACGTAGCCATGATGCTTTTCTTCGGGGTTGTGGGATATCTGATGAGAAAGTTCGAATACGAGCCTGCCCCCTTAGTTTTGGCCTTTGTGCTGGGCCCCATGATGGAGACGGCCTTGCGGCAATCGCTCATCATTTCGGACGGGAGCTTTCTGGTTTTCCTGAGCCGGCCCATCAGCGCCGCCTGCCTGATCGTTGCCGCCGGCCTTCTCTTGACATCTTTTATTCCCGCGCTCATGAAAAAAAGGGAATTGGTTGTGGAAGAGGAGGTTTGAACGGGGCGGGGGAGGTTCGCCAGGAAAGGAGCCCAAATGAAGATTAAGAGCGTTTTGGACTTGATCGGTCATACGCCCATGATAAAGCTTGGCCGGCTGGCTGAAAACATCAAGGCCAAGGTTCTTGTTAAGGTGGAGTATATCAACCCCTCTGGCTCCTTGAAGGACCGGATCGCCATGAAAATGATCCAGGATGCCGAAGAAAAAGGGAATCTGAAGCCTGGGGATACCATCCTGGAGAGCAGCACCGGCAATACGGGGATTGCTCTTTCTTTCGTGGGTTGCCTGAAAGGTTACACCGTGATCATTTACGAAACCACTCCGGGGAAAATCGGCGCCGAAAAAAGAAAGATCATGAGGAGCTACGGAGCCGATGTCCGCTCCCTTCCCCCGGAGGATTTGCAGAAAATGAAGGAACGCAGCATAGCCGGCGCAGAAGTGGAACGACCCGGGAGGTTGAAATGCCTGGAGCTGGAGAGAGAGCATGCTCACTTCTGGTGGGCGCGGCAATTCAGCAACCCGGCAAATGTTATGGCCCATCACGAGACGGGCAAAGAGATTCTGGAACAAACCGGCGGTAAGGTGGATGTTTTCGTCGCCTCCATCGGAACCGGCGGCACCCTGAAAGGGATTGCCGAGGTGCTGAAAGAAGCCAACCCCAGGGTAAGGATCGTCGGCATCCAGCCAGCTTCTTCCAAGATTCCCATGATCCCGGGGCGACCCTATCCGCGCAGTGAGACCGATGGGGGAATTATCGCGGACATGCTCCAGGCCAAAAACCTGACCGATGAAATAGTCCGGGTCAGGGATGAGGAAGCTGTGGCCATGACTCACAACCTCTGGAGAGAGGGGCTGTTTGCGGGTGTGTCTTCAGGAGCCAACGTGCTGGTGGCCCTCAGGGAAGGGAGGAAATTCGAAGGGGCAAATGTGATCACGGTGCTGCCGGACAGCGGGGATCGCTATTTCACAGAAGAACATTACGTAACCTGATTTTCCATTGAAACCAAACCAAATCCAAGATTCAAATCCCGCCGTGGCGGGACAAAATCCAAAATGACAAAGGTTAGATATTGCCATGGCCATTTTCAAAAAAGGAGGTAGAGGGATGAAAGCCATGAACCGTTTCTTTTTGTTGGGTATCGTATGTTTCGCTTTGCTGGGAATCCTGGCAGGTACGGCCTTCGGCAAATATCCAGAGAAGGCCGTGCAAATCATCGTTCCCTATCCCCCGGGAGGGATTTCAGACTTAACCGCGCGGGTCCTGGCAAATGCGATCGAGCCTTATCTGGGTCAACCTCTGCTCGTGGTGAACAAACCGGGAGGCGGCGGGGCGATCGGCGGCTTTGCGGTGACCCGGGGTGAGCCGGGTTATACCATCGGGGTCTTTGCTCCGGTGCTGGCCTACCCGGAATATTACCGGACAGAGGCCGCTTATACCAGCGCGGACGTCCGGCCGGTGGCCCGCCAGTTCATGATGCTCACCACCATTGCGGTTAAGAGTGATGCGCCGCCCAACACGCTCCGAGAATTCGTCCAGTGGGTGGAGAAAAACCCAGGCATGAAGTACGGGCACACGGGAAAAGGAGCCACGACCCACCTGGTGGGCGTTGACCTCGCGGATTTATTAGGGCTGAAGATGATCGATGTCCCCTTCCAGGGGGATGCCCAGGTGGTGACGGCTGTTCTGGGAGGGCATATACCCGTCGGCTTCGCCAACCTTCCCGCGGTCGTCTCCCACATTAAAGCTGGAACTCTCAAGGCTATCGCGATCTATGCGGATAAGCGCATCGAAGAAGTTCCGCAGGTCCCCACGGTGGAGGAGCAGGGCTACAAACTGCGGCTGCCGTATCCTTTCGGTGGAATCTTCGCTCCCAAGGCCACCCTTGATTTCATGGTGGATAAATTGAGCGAGGCCATCGGGAAGGCGAACGAACAGGAATCATACCAGAAGGAGATGAAGAAGATCGGAGCCTACAGCGCCTACCTGCCCAGGGCCGCATTCGAAAAGGAACTTGCGGTTTACAAAATAGTGGCTGAAGAGTTCATGAAAAAGCTGGGAATGATAAAATAATACAAACACATCTAAACCTTTGACAATTCCCCCTCAGCCCCTCCTTCCTGTCTGGGGCGAGGGCTTCTTCGTGAGCTCCGTCGAACGCCCAGCCGAACGGATGGGGTGAAGGGAAGTGGAATATGACGGGAAAAATTTTATTGCGGTTGTATTCGTTTCGGAGATTTTGGCACGTCAGAGGGAAAGATGCTTCTCAATAAATCCCGGGCCGAACAGGTGATGGAAAAGAATGGGCTCGAAGCCCTGGTGGCTACGACACCCGAGAACGTCGCTTATCTCACCGGTTTTTGGATTCTCACCTCTTGGCGCCACCGGGCGCGCCAGGTTTACGCGGTGATCTGCAAAAAGGAGATGAGGGCGGACATGATCATCAGCCGAGGTTTGGCGGATCATCCCTTGCAGGGTAACACCTGGGTGCGACGATTTTATACCTACGGCGAATTCTATTTCGCTCCCGAGAACCAGAGCGGTATGGATGCCTGTCTCTTATA
>CAYQWO010000109.1:0-4503 GCA_964421095.1 uncultured Syntrophaceae bacterium | reverse complement strand
CCGAAATTTATTCCAGGCCCTTCAGGGGTTTCCCCGGCATCCCCATGCCGTCGCGGCGCTGATCCAATGCCTGAAAGACAATGGGATGCAGCGGGGTCGGATCGGCGTGGATCAGGGGAGCGATGTCATCTTCCTGGGAGAGGTACTGGAGAAAGAGAATCCCGGCTTGCAGGCGCAGCCAGCCTATGATCTTTTTCGCGAGATTCGTACGGCCAAGACTGCCGAGGAGGTTCGTCGTATCCAGAAGGCCACGGAAGTTGCGGAGCGCGCCCTGGCGGCGGCGATCTCCGCCATCGCGGAAGGGGTGAGCGAAAAAGACTTAGACCTGATTTTTAGAGAATCCGTAATCCGTCAGGGGGGACTTCCCACCCTCTCCTGCATCGGGTCCGGCCCCCGAGGCGCTTTCCCCAATGTGGAGCCCTCGGAACGAAAGATCCGCAGAGGAGAACCGGTGCGCTTCGATGTGGGTTGCCTTTTTCAGGCTTACCATGCCGACATCGCCAGAACAGCGGTGGTCGGGCCCGCGGACCCCAAGCAGATCAAATACCATGAGGCGCTGGTTGCCGGACAGGGACGGATTCTTGAAGCCCTGAAACCAGGCGCCGTAATCTCAGACCTATTTCAGATGGGAATGAGGGAAGTGCAGGAAAAGGGAATTCCGCACTACGAGCGGCATCATCTCGGCCACGGGACCGGCATCGAGGGCTATGATTTACCCTTGATTACCCCGGGGAATGCGGCGAAGGTCGAACCGGGGATGGTTTTCTGCGTTGAGACCCCTTACTATGAGCCCGGTTTTGGGGGCCTACAGATCGAGGATATCGCCGAAATCACTCCCGATGGTTTCCGCCGGCTCACAAGGATGGAAAGGAAACTGTTCGTGGTCTAAGGTTCCCTCACCCCGGCCCTCCCAAGGGGGGAGAGGACTCGCCCAGGAGAGTATGTTTGCCTACTCCCCGGGGCGAGGCTTAGGGGGAAAGTATGAAAGGATCTTTTTCATGCTGGACGCGGAATGTTTTGATTTCGACGTTCTCGTGATCGGCGGCGGGGGCGCGGGAGCTATCGCCGCCATCTGGGCCGCCAAAGCGGTAAGCCGCGTGGGCTTGGTCGAAAAGGGAATTTTTGGAAAATCTGGATGTACCCCCATGGGGGCTTTCTCCATCTGTGCTGCTTTCGGGATCGCCGACCCCGCAGACAATCCCCGGAAGCACCTGGAGGATACTCTCCGAGGCGGACAATTCCTTAACCGGCAGGACCTGGTGGATATTTTCACAAAAGAAGCTCCGGCGAGGATCGAAGAGTTGATTTCCTACGGGGCGAAGTTCGACATGGATGATGGAAAGCTGCATCAAGTGATGATGCCGGGACATAGTTATCCTCGGGCCTGCCACTACGACAGGCGAACCGGGCCGATGATCATGGGCACCCTGGCCAGAAAAGTTAAAAAGACACCGGAAGTGCAAGTTTTTGAGGAAGTGATGATCATTGACCTGATGATCACCCCCGCAGGTCCTCATTATGCCATCGGGCTTCGGTGGCCCGATTCTTCCCTCATCATCTTCCAGGCGAAAGCAATCGTGGTCACCACAGGCGGCGGGGCGCAAATTTACAAGAATAACACTACCTCCCTCGACAATACTGGAGATGGGATCAGCCTCATGTTCGAGGCCGGGGCAGAGCTGGCAGACATGGAGTTTGTCCAGTTCTATCCGACCACAGTCTGCTCCCCCAAGCTCCCCGGACTTGGCCCCACGGCTACCGCCTTCCTGAGAATCCGCACCGGGGCACGCCTGTATAACGCTCTCGGGGAGGAATTTATGAGTCAGAAAATGCCCGGTTGGAGATTCCAGGCGACGCGGGATCAGCTCTCTCTGGCCATCTACCGGGAAATCATCGAGGGCCGGGGAACAGCCAACGGGGGAGTTTACCTGGATATTACCCATCTTCCCCCGGAGAAAATCCAGAAAGAATATGAGATCGGGAACTATTACAAGAAACTCCTGCAGATTGGTGTAGACATCAGCCAACGGCCCATCGAGACTAAGGTTTCCGCACATTTTTTCATGGGCGGGGCCCGCGTGAATGAGCGGGGAGAAACGAATGTTCCCGGCTTGTTTGCGGGAGGGGAAGCCACTGCCGGTTACCACGGGGCAAACCGCCTGGGGGGGAATGCCCTTTCCGAAATTTTGGTTAGCGGGTCGAGAGCCGGAAAGTTTGCCGCCATTTGGGCCAAAGAGCATGGAGAAAGCAGACCGGATGAGGCTCTGGAGAAGCGAATGAATTCCTTGAAGGAAAAAATTTCGCGGTGGCAAACAAGAGAAACCGGGTTAAGGCCAGTGGAAGGGAAGAAGCGGATTCAGGATCTCATGTGGGAAAAAGCCGGCGTGATGCGCGAGGGTGGAAAGATGAAGAGCGCCCTGGCCTCTATCCAGGCTCTCCAGGAGGAGGCGGATCAAAATTTGGCCATTTGCCCGGCCCGCAGGTACAACCGCGAACTCTACGATGCTTTCGAGTTAGGCCACATGATCCAGATTTCCTCCCTAATCGTTACCGCTGCGCTGGCTCGCGAAGAAAGCCGGGGCGCCCACTACCGAAAAGATTTCCCTTTCCCGGATAATGACCGGTGGCTGGCGAATATTGTCATGAAAAAATCAGGGGGAGGGGCCAGCTGGAAAACCGATCCGGTGAAATTCACTCATATGAACCCGGAGGCATGATGGAGATGCCAGAGATGAGCAGGGTGCGCGTGTGGCGATTCGATCCTGACCTGGGATCTTCCCCTTACTACCAGGAATATAGGATTCCCTTCCAAAAGGAAAGCACGATTCTTGACTCTTTGTATTACATTTACCAACATCTCGACGGTTCCCTGGCTTTCCGCGGCTCCTGCTTTGCCGGCGGATGGTGCAACGTGTGCGCCGTGAAGGTGAATGGAAGAGCTCTTCTTCCGTGTAAACATTTCATGGAAAAGGACATGATCATTGAACCTCTATCAGGGTATCCGGTCCTTCGCGACCTGATCGTAGATTACTCAAGGAAACTGAAAAATGAGCCTGGAGAAAATCGAGCTTCTGGGGATCTGTGCCAGCCCGAGAAAAGGCAATAGCCTTTTTCTGTTGAAGAAAGCGGTCGAGTCGGTGAAAAGATTCTCGGCCGCCGGGCGGGTTTCCGTGGCCATGCTGGAATTGCGGTCATACAAGATCGCCCCCTGCCGGAGCTGCGAAGCCTGCGCCGAGACGAAAGGCGAGTGTGTCACGCGGGACGGGTTTCAGGAGGTGCGGGATCGCTGGGTCCAGGCTGATGTGCTCCTCCATCGGAGTGAATACATTCTAACTGCTCCGGCCTATATTCTTGAAAGGCAGCCGGAATGAAAAAATTTTCCTACCATAAGCCCAGGAGTCTGGAGCAGGCCTGTGCCCTGCTTGGCCGGTACGGGCAAGGCGCCGCTGTGCTCGCTGGGGGGACGGACCTTTTACCTTCCCCACTACTCTACATTGACCCGTGGTTGATTTTTTATCACGATTGGCGTAGAGGGGATTCCTCTTTTTTGTTGAGCATAGGTTTTCTTCGGGACATCGATTGATAGGCTGGCCGCAATCTTTTCGACTTGGGGATCTTGGGCAATTTCTTCGGCGATCTTCTTGAGGGCATAAATTAAAGCCTGGGAAGCTACTTCGCCCATGTCGTTTTCATTGGTGAAACCGGAGTAATAAGCAATTCTCTTCTTCTGTTCCGGAGATCTTACACTTTTTTCCCAAATCTGGGTTCCTTCACTATAAAGGGTAGTTTTGACCTTTATCCCCGATGTGGGTACGATATATGTGATAGTGAAAGAAATTCCCCCTTCATCGTAGCGAAAGTCAAAGTTTTCAATTTTTGGAGCAATAACAATCCTGAATTTTTGGGCGGCGGTAGGCGTGCGAACAACTTAGACGCCTCCAAAAATCTGGAAAAATATTTGCACCGATTTTTTTCTAACGCTTCGCCCAAGCGGAATACATGTCCTATGCTTGACTGTCGGAAATTTGACGGCGTGCCCTTATAGATACAATTTTTGCCTTCTTCGGAAATCAATAGAGTTGCCTAAAGCGGTATTTTTTATCGACCATCAATTTTTCAACCTCCGCATCCAGGGGCAAATTTAATTCTTTGCATTTCGTTTCTTCCGCAGCCCGTCCGGCTCCACCTGCAGCGAAAACTGTTGTTCCGATTTTCATAGATGGGAAGCATGGGTCAAGATTTTATTGAGGCTGAAAAGGGCCCAAGCCGGCTAAAGGGGGAGGGTTAGAAATGGTCAAATTGGATGGCATGGTATTTGCTTTAAAATCGGAATTAGAATTCCGTTCGAGGAGAGGAAGGAAATGAACCGATTCAAGTTATACCTCCTGTTGGAGGACAATACCGTAAGATCAATAAGCCGCAATATCTTCAAGCCTCCCCATAGATACCAGGGGAAGAGGGTATTTTTTGCCGCCAGCCACCCGGAAGATATTAACCTGCTGA
>CAYQWO010000108.1:0-9412 GCA_964421095.1 uncultured Syntrophaceae bacterium | reverse complement strand
TCCATTTTCGCCACCTTTCCCGAAAAGCTACGCTCATATATTTTTTCCACGCCCCGCACCTGGCCCAAGAGTATGTTCTTAAATTTGCCCAGGTCCTCATACCCGGAGAGTCCGGCTACTGTAAGCTGAACAAGCGCCGTGCCCCCGACCCTCTTTTGGAAATTTTTGATGATATCGTCCATGATTTTATCTGAAATCTTGGCACTGGCTTTTTTTAGAGCCTCGGCGCCACCGGTTACTTCGTCGATGTGGACAGCCGCAGCATGTTCGGACCCTGAAGAAAGAACACTCCCGTTGTCGGTCTGGATGGCTCTTAGGGATATGTTCGCCTGCACTGATTTCATCGCCGTCCCGGCTACACTGCCCGCTGACTTCGCCAACGCTTTGCCTACGATGACTACCTCGGCATCCGCCTGTTGCCCCAAGGCTACAGCGGCCTGATTACTCAGGTCGGCAACTTGGAAGGCTGGGGTAACTTTGATATCCTTCGATTGGACCATATGATCCACGAAGTCAAACCCCTTTTCCCGGAAGCGGTCCATGATCGTATTTTCCGCAATCGTTAGGTCTGCCTGTTCCCCGCGCCCTTGGCCCCACCAGTAGGCATAAGACAGTTTGCCGATGTTCTGTTCGGCAATCAGAATCATGAGCCTTGGTTTGCCTACTTGCTGCTGGAGGACTCTCAGAGCATCAAGCTTTTCCTTAATGGGACCCGTTTCTATGCTCGCCTGAATGGTTACTACATAAAAACTTTCCTTCTGGCGTTCGCTGATGATCCTGTAGTTTCTAACATAGCCTTCAGTCTTCGTGTAGATTTCATCATTCAATAATTTGAAATTTTGCACCCGGGTCTCAGCTGAAACCAAAGTTCCCACAGCCTGCTCTACTGCCTTGCGCAAAGCGTCATTGATGGCCCTGTCCCTTGTGATGGCCATGTCCCCGGCGACGACTGCTTCCACGCCTTCTGCAGTCACAGTTTGGACCTCCTGACCAAAAGCCTCCGCGCTACAGATTAGGAACCAAGCGGCTATTAAGAGCCCGATGAAAGGTTTTTTTCTCAAAAGGTTCACCCCTTTCTCAGAAGAACCGCAGCTCGTCTTTAAGCTTGCGGATGATCAGCAGGGCATCCGCCCCTGATACTGTGCCCATGGGAGCAAATTCCCCGGTGGTCAAATCTTTCGCTTCCATGATCCCCCGGGAGGTCATAACCATTACGGCGTTGAAATAGGGCAAATCATTCCGCAGATCCGGGAAGGGAGATTTTGAGCCGATGAACTTTGTAGCCAGCTTCTCATCGCCGCTCACTTTGATTAAAATATCTTCGATCATCATAGCGTAGGCCGCCCGCGTAGTCTTTTCGTTCGGGTAGAATTTGTGGTCCGGGGATGGTTCCAACCCCCTGACCCCCAGGCGCATCACTGTATCGATATCCGTCCGCAAGACATGGTTCTGGATGTCGGTTGCCGGTTCGGCCTTGACGATTCGGTCGGCTTCAAATTTCTTAGTGGGGGCCTGATAGCTGGTGTCGAAACGACGCGGAGTCCTTTTCTCATACAGTTTCTCAAGAAGCAATTCCTGGACAAACAAGGCAGCCACATCGGCCCGGCTAATCTCCTCGATAAGGGCGATCTTTTTGCCGATCATCGACCCGGGGGCGGCTCGCTGAATTTTCTGCACAACCTTCCATTCGCTGTCTGCCTCGATCAAGTACTTATCATTCAGGTCCAGTACTTTCTTGAACATCTCCCCGGCTTTGTCAAAATTGAAAGCAAACTTGTAGGCTTTCCCCATGTAAAAATAGGCGGCCGAAGATTTCGGGTTTACTTTGACCGCGTCTTTAAACTCGTCCTCTGCTTTATCCAGCCACTTCTCTTTGCGTTCCATGGAGTAAAGGCGGATCATCCCCACGTTGGCATTCACTTTGTCATCGGGCTTTTCCGCAAGCCCCTTGGCCTTTTTCATATTTTCAAAAGCTTTCTCAAAATTGTTCTGCTGGCCGAAAACTAAGCCCAAGCCAACATAGGCTGGAGAATACTTTTTATCGAGCTGAATAGCCAGTTCAAATTCTCTCTGCGCTCCAGCGTAATCTCCCTTATCCAGCAACTTGTGGCCCGAGAAAACATGATGTTCCGGCGTATCCAGAGCCGCCTCAGGCTTTCGGGGAGGGGCAGCACAAGAAGTCATCATCACCCCAAAAGCCACCACGGTGCAAAGCACCATCAAAACCAACAAGATTTCCCGACGATTCATAAAAACCTCCTTATAATTTTAATGAGGACACAGATTTTCGCAGATGCCCACGGGAAATAAATTCTGGCGTTGAAAATCCCAAAATCCGCGCTTACCCCGTTAGATAATAAGCCTTTAACAGGGCGGAACCTGCGTCCCAAAAATAGTTCTAAGAAATTAATCCACCACCACGAGCACGCGGCACTGCTCCAAGAAGCTCAGGTTCTTCGACATGTCCCGGAGTCCTTGCGCATCGGTGTTGCTGATGACCATATCGCTGCTTCCTGCCCCCGTGACTTTTACTGCTTTCACCACGAGCGGATTGGCCGCCACGCGGTCATTCTTCTGGGCCGCATCCAGGTCTTTGACATAGCCCATAATGCCATACTTGGTCGCCCACTCCTGGGAAACAAAGGCGGACCCGTAGACTTCCCTTCCGTCTTCGTCAACCACTTTTGCGGCCATGGCCGGGCGCAGGCCCAGGCCGCGGGAATCAAAAATAATTCCAGTGTGCACAGGATTTCCGGCCTTGGGAATGCTTTGGGTGCCAAACGCTGCAGGGGGCAATAGGGTCTGGGTGAGGGGGCCAGTCAGGGGAAGTTCTACGGTTACTTCTACGGCCCCGTCAGATAGATATCTGGTGGTGACTATCCGCGCGCCCTGGATAATTCCCTGCACTTGGGTACGGATGACGTCGCTCTCCGTTATAGAATTCACTACCAGGGTTTGCGAGTCGATGCGGACCCCCTTTATGGTTTCGAGAATATTCCTTAAGGCATCTGCTTTGGCCGCCCGCTCCGCTCCGAGTCTGGCGGCGGCGATGTTAGGGGCCTGGGGATTGGGGGCTCCGCTACCGGTGGCGCGGATTACCTGGGTCGCCCAGTTCACTTCCCCGTTCCCGATTGGTTGTACTAAGGCTTGTTGCGCCCCGACAGAAGAGGTGAGCAACAGGAAAAAGAATATTCCGACGTAAAACTGCATCCTCCATTCCTTTTTCTTCATCTCAGCCTCCTTATTGAGAAAAATTTTGCAGACCTAAAATGAAATTAAAAATTTATCGGCACCTTTGGGAAAGTTCTTCAATTCTTATTGTTATTCTAAACAATCATCACCTTTTTTTCAAGATGCTTGAGACTGCCCGGCCAAGAGTGGAAAATGCCCCCTGTTCTTGGGCCTGATGACTGCATCGAAAATGGTCTTTAGAGGCGAAGGTCAATAATGGCCAGAACCCAGCGGGGAATCCCCATCCCCGCATCTGTTATTGCGAGAAGCAAAAACCGCGCCTTAGCGGCGTTTTGGCTTTTTGATGAAACCTGAGGTCTCTGGACATAAAATATTGCTTTAATCCCTTGATAATAATAGACAATTAGATAAGATTTCCTTTCCGGCAAAGGATTTTCTTAAGGCCGCGAGGAGCTTTCCTCAAAATAATGTGGTTTTTTCAACACCTTTTGTCAAAGAAACAACACGCCTCCCTTCCAGGTGGCTTATCTGAGGAACCTCGCAACTAGACTTTCGATCGCGGGGAAATTTTCCAGGTTGGCAGGAAACCAGAAGATTTCAGGGTCGGCTTTAAACCAGGTGATCTGACGCTTGGCATATCGGCGGGTGTCTCGTTTGACTAAATGAATCGCTTCCTGGAGGGTAAGGTCCCCGAAGAGATTAGAAAGGATGTGCCGGTATCCGAGCGATTGCATAGACTTCAATCCTGGGCCGTATCCCTGATTTAAGAGGGAACGGACTTCCTCGACCCATCCCCTCTCTACCATTCTATCAACACGGAGTTCAATCCGCCTGTACAAATCTTTTCGCTCACAACAAAGGCCGATCTTCAATACCTCATATGGCGCATCCCGAAATCCATGTTCCCGTTGAAAAAGGGAAATTGGCTTCCGGCCCAAGGAATAAACTTCCAGAGCGCGAATGATCCGAAATCGATCATGGGGATGAATCCGCGACGCGGCCTCGGGGTCGAGCTTTTGAAGCTCATGATAGAGAACGTCACTCCCTTCCCTCTCGGCTTTTTTTTGCAGGATCAACCGCAGCTGGGCGTTTGCCGCGGGGCCCTGGAAAAGCCCTCGAGTCAGAGCCTTCAGGTAGAGGCCGGTTCCTCCCACGACAAAGATTGCGGCCTTTCGTTTATGAAGTTCCCCGATGATATTATCCGCCTGCTGACGAAATAGAGCTGCACTGTAATTCTCGTCCGGATTGAGAATATCGAGCAGATGGTGAGGGATGATTCGGCGGTCCTTCGCCGCTGGCTTGGCCGTCCCGATATCCATTCCGCGGTACACTTGAACCGAATCCGCGCTTATTATCTCCCCTTGAAAGCGCTGGGCCAGCCTTAAGGCCAGGGAGGACTTTCCCGTGGCTGTTGGGCCGACCAGAGCCACAATTCTGGGCTTTTCCATTTTCCTGGTTTCCACCGCGGAGCATCCATGCCTGGAATCAACTCTGCGATCTCTGCGGTGAGCAAATTTCTATCTTCTCCCGAACATCTTCTCCAGGTCAGAAATCGTGATTCTCAAAACGGTGGGCCTTCCGTGAGGACAATGAGAAGGTGAAGTGCTGTTTTGCAGGTCGGCCATCAGGGCTGCAGCCTCTTCCGGGCCCATGGCCTGGGAAGCTTGTACAGCACCTCGACAGGCCATCGTTTGCAGGAATGGGTCAAAGGATCGGGGGAGAAGTGCATCCTTTCCCCAGGAGGCAATTTCCCTGATGATCTCCTTGAGCGTCTCAATCGGCTCCCGGCCTGCTAATATCCCGGGAACGGATTTTACCCAGAAAGTCCGTTCCCCAGAGGTTTCAACCGCAAAACCAAGTCTCTCTAATTCCATCGGGTGCTCTTCTATAGCCTGGGCTTCATTGATCGGGACCTCGATGACTTCCGGGAAAAGAAGGGACTGCTTGGGGATAAATCCCCGAGAAAATTCTTCCATGAGCCTATCGAAAAGTATTCGTTCATGGGCAGCATGCTGATCGATAAGCTCCAAGCCATCGGCGGACTCAAAAAGGAGATAAGTTTTCCCAATTTGCCCGAGAAAAATGGTTCCGGTGGGTGCTGCATAATCTTTTGGGCGGCGGCCTAATGGGACTCTCTCTCCAAGGGTAAGCGGAAAGGGAGTTTCCGCTTTTGCCGGGCGATAGTCTCCCCAAGTTTCCCTCGATTCTTTCTTATGTATTGGGCTCCGGCCTTCTGTCAGCCAAAGAGCTCTATCTAACACCTCCCGAATACCCCGGATCACGGTCCGATGCACGGCTTCGGAATCGGCGAATTTAATCTCCCATTTGCTCGGGTGCACATTCACATCAACCGCGTAAGGGGGAAGCTCCACGAAAAGAACCGTTACCGGGTAGCGATCTTGGGGAATGAGGTTCCGGTAAGCTTCTAAGACCGCGTGTGTCAGAAGCCGATCTCGCACTGGCCGCCGGTTAACAAACAAATAGATGCCGCGGGCATTTGCCCGATTAAAGCCGGGTTCTCCAGCATACCCCGATACTTCAACCTCTCCGCCTCGCAGGCGAAAAAAATGCAGCTTTTCACTGGCTTCTTTGCCCAGTGCTTCCGCCAGGCGAGAAGCAGGGTCCTGCCTGACTGGATAATTGGCCAGCATGTTCCCGTCGTGAAAAAGCTGAAAATGTGTTCGATCATTCGCCAGAGCGATCCTGGACATTAAATCGCCTATATGGCCCAGCTCGGTTCCCTGGGTTTTCATGAATTTGAGGCGCGCCGGAATATTGAAGAAAAGGTCTCGGACCTCTACCGAAGTTCCTAAGGGGCAGCCCACTGCTTCCGTCCCTTTGAGCACTCCCCCCTCGACCTGCAATTCCACTCCGCCCAGTTCACCATCTTTTCTGGTGACAACTTTCATCTTCGAGACAGCGGCAATCGAGGATAGAGCCTCCCCCCGAAAACCAAAAGTGCGGATGGCGAATAGGTCTCGTTCATTTTCAATCTTACTGGTGGAATATCGTTGCAGGGCCAGAAGCGCATCCTCCGGAGCCATCCCTTCCCCGTCATCCGTCACGCGGATTAGTTTTCTTCCACCCGCTTGAACCTCTACTTTAATTTCCGTGCTGCCGGCATCCAGGGCATTTTCCACTAACTCTTTCACGATTGAAGCTGGACGTTCGACAACTTCCCCAGCGGCGATTTTAGAAATGACTTCCGGGGGCAATAATTTGATCTTACCCATCCTTTATGCCTTCTGCAGTGGCCATCGCTCTACGCTTTTCGCCCCCCGACTTAAGGCGACTGCCTATCGCCCATTGCCCATTGCCTATTGCCTATCGCCTATTACCCCTCGCCTTTGCCCTATTTCTTGTTTCACATAGCTCCTTTCCCCAGGAGAACAACGGGGATTGTTTTGATCAGTATCTTAACATCAAGCCATATCGACCAATTGTCGATATATTCCAGGTCTAACTTCATCCATTGATGGAAGTCGATTTGATTCCTCCCGCTTACTTGCCAAAGACCAGTAATTCCAGGCTTCATGCTCAGGCGTCTCCTCTGCCACCCCTCATATTTTTCAACTTCTTCGGGTATGGGCGGCCGGGGACCGACAAAGCTCATATCTCCCCGCAGGACATTGAAGAGTTGCGGAAGCTCATCCAAACTGGTTTTCCGCAGGAAACGACCCAGGCGAGTCACCCGGGGATCGTTTTTCATTTTGAACACCGGTCCGGCCATTATGTTATAAGCCAGGAGGTCTCCTTTGCGTACCTCTGCTTCCTGAACCATAGAGCGAAATTTATAGAAAGTAAACCTGCGGCCGTTCAGTCCACAGCGGACCTGACGATAAACAGCCGGACCCGGGCTGTCGAGGCGAATCCCCAAGGTAATCAGCAAAAATACCGGGGATAAAGTTAAGATCAATATAAGGCTACCAACAAAGTCAAAAATGCGGCGCAATAAAAGCAGCAACTCATTCTTGGGGGTGGTCGTGAAAGTGAGCAGAGGAAGGCCATCCAATTCTTCTAAATGCGTCTTGGCTATGCTGTGCGGGAAAAAATTTATGGCCACCCGGGCAGTAATTCCCCGCTCTTCACACAGAAGAAATAATTTGTCCATTTTTTTTAATTCTTCCTGGGGGATGGCAAAAATAACCTCATCCACTATTTCCTTTTCTAAAATTTGGGGCAGATCTCTGGCCAAACCAAGGACCGGATGCCCATTTATTTTTGGAGGGGGGCTGGCATCGCCGATAGAAAGGAACCCCAAAATCCGCAACCCCAGATCTTTATGCCTTTCGATATTTTGGGCGAGCGAGACAGCACGCTCATCCGTTCCGACGATCAAAATTATCCGGAACCGTTCAATTTTTTTGTTAGAAAACAGGATGAGCTGGCGTATGCAGGTCCGGGCCACAAGAACAAAGAAGAAATCGAAAAGGGCGAAAAAGAAAATGAAGATCCGGCTGACAAACTGATATTTGAGGGCAAATACAGTGAAGCCGAGGATTAAAGATGAAATGAATACCGCTTTGAAGACTCCCCAAATTTCTCTCCAAAAACCCTCCCCGCGCCAATCGCGGTAAAGACCCGTCAGATAGAAAAGAATCGACCATATGACAAAGACACCCCAGAGAAGGTTGAGATGCCACAAGAATGGGAAAAGGGGAAGATAGGATTCCTGCGGGAAAAGGCCTCGCAGCCAGTAAGCGCAAAGGAAGGCCAGGAGCGTGGACCCTAAGTCTCCAAGGTATATGAAAAAAGTAAAAATCTTCGCCCGCTGTTTTAGCATGGCCTAAAGGTAAGCGACCCGATTTATTGGGTGCCAAGAGTAAAGAAAAAGGGGATCTTTATTCTGTTTCCAAATCGTTTTCAAGATTTTTGAGATCAGTATAATAAAAAAGAAAGGCTTTGAAAAGAAATTTTTCAAGGGTCGCCCCCTCATCCTCCTCACAGGAAAAAATGGGAGCTTTTACCTGAATCCCTTTCCAAAGTATTCCAGATCGCCAGCGACCATTTCATTCACCAGGTCAGCGAATCGGTAATTATTTTTCCAGCCAAGCTCTTTTCTGGCCTTGGAGGCATCCGCAACCAAATCATATATTTCAGCGGGACGGTAATAATTTTGATCGATGATCACATATTTTTGGTAATCCAGTCCTATGTATTCAAAGGCCTTTTGGGCAAAATCCCGCACTGAATGACTCTCTTCGGTTCCGATCACATAATCGTCAGGAGACCCAGCCTGTAACATCATCCACATTGCTTTTACATAATCTTTGGAATGACCCCAATCCCTTTTAGCATCCAAATTCCCCAACCTTAGCTCCTGGGCCAAACCCAATTTAATCCTGGCAGCATGAGAGGATATCTTTCGGGTCACGAATTCAAAGCCTCGTCGGGGAGATTCGTGGTTAAAAAGGATGCCGTTGATAGCAAACAGGCCATAGACTTCCCGGTAGTTTCTTACTAAATGGTACCCCGTAAGTTTCGAGATGCCGTAGGCAGATCTTGGCCGGAAAGGGGTATGCTCATTCTGAGGGGGTTTGGCGTTCCCGAACATTTCGCTCGAGGCCGCAAAATAGACCCGACAGGAGGGGGCGATTTGTTTGATAGCGGAAAGCACGTGGTGCGTTCCATTGATATTTGTCATGAGCGTTGAAAATTCGTCTTCAAAGGAGTTGGCCACAAAACTTTGGGCGGCGAGATGGTAACATTCGTCAGGCTTCACCTCTCCCACTACATTGAAGATACTCGCAAAACTCTCAATCGATCCGGCGTGGATTTTTAAACGGGGTAATAGATGCTTGATTCTGGACATGCGATGCTCCGGGTCTTCAATGGCCGAACGGCGAACGATGCCATGGACCTCATAGCCCTTCTCCAGCAGCAATTCTGCCAGGTAGCTCCCATCTTGCCCGGTGATACCCGTTATTAAAGCGCGCTTCATTATGCATCCTTTCCGGATATTCGCGGTTTGAATCCGCCATATTTTCGGTAAAACCTGATCATGCTTTTCACATGCTCCCATTTGGCCCGGTTGAACACGCCTTTTGCACTCTCTCTCAAATGGGCATGGACCATAACTGCTTCCGGATAATATATCACTTTCCACCCATCTTTTTTCATACGAAAACAAAGGTCGACGTCTTCAAAGTACAGAAAAAACCGCTCATCGAAAATGTCTCCTCCTTTCAGAGCCTCTCGCCGCAATAACATGGACGCCCCC
>CAYQWO010000107.1:2001-9453 GCA_964421095.1 uncultured Syntrophaceae bacterium | reverse complement strand
AAAAGAATAAGTTGTCAAGATTCTTCTTTTTTCCCTTCCCTTCCATCCTCTGGCCTGAGACCATATTTGCGGATTTTTTGCTGCAGGTTCTGGCGGAACATCTGGGCTTTGCGCGAGGCTTCGGAGATGTTCCAGTTGCTTTCCTTGAGGATGTGGGTGATGTAGAACTTTTCGAATTCGTCTTTGGCCTGACTAAAAGGAGAGCTCATCCAGCTCTCCTGGGCCGTGACCCGGTTGGCCACGCGGGTCAGGAACTCCTCGGGAAGATCTGTGACTTTGATCGTTTCCCCTTCGGCCATGGAAAGGGCGTACTCGATGACGTGCTCCAGCTCACGCACGTTTCCCGGCCATTTATAAGCCTGGAGCGCCTTGAGTGCCTGAGGGTCAATCCTTTCTGCCGGCCGGCCGCCCCGGTATTTTTCCAGGAAATGATAGGCGAGCAGAGGGATGTCGTCGAGCCGGTCTCGCAACGGCGGAAGGTGAATGGCGATTCCTTTTAGGCGGTAATAAAGGTCTTGACGGAACTCCCGCCGCTCGACCGCTTTTTCCAGGTCCCGGTTAGTGGCGGCGATGATACGGATGTTCACGCGGATGGGGTGGGTATCTCCCACGCGCATGAACTCTCCCTCCTGGATGACCCGGAGCAACTTCACCTGAAAAGCCGGGCTGGTTTCGGCAATCTCGTCGAAGAAGATCGTTCCCCCATCGGCCACCTCAATCAGACCCTTGCGCGTCGCCACCGCCCCAGTGAAAGCTCCCTTGACGTGCCCGAAAAGTTCGCTTTCCAGAACCCCTTCCGCCAGGGAGCCACAGTTGATGGGCTGAAAAGGCTTTTCGCCCCGCCGGCTGTGGTCATGGATGGCCTTGGCCACCAGTTCTTTCCCCGTGCCGGTTTCCCCGGTCAGGAGGATGTTGCTGTCCCCGCCGGCGACTTTTTGAATCATTTCAAAGACCCGCTGCAGGGCAGCGCTGCTCCCGATGATGTTTTCAAAGGATCGATGAGATTGAAGTTGCCGGCGGAGCAGGATGTTCTCGGATTCCAGGCGGATCCGTTCCGCAGCGCGCTCGATGATCACGCGCACCTCATCGGGGGTAAAGGGTTTGGGCAGATAATCATAAGCGCCCTTCTGGATGGCTTCCACGGCACTTTTGATCGTGGCGTATCCAGTGATCATGATGACCACGAGGTGGGGCTGGACCTTCTTCAACTCCTCCAGGAGCTGCATCCCATCCATCCCGGGCATGCGGATGTCAATGATGACGATGTCGAAATGCTCGGCCTGGACCCTCTTTAAAGCATCCTCTCCCTTCAGGGTGTATTCGGAAAGATAGCCACTTTTTTTCAGGATCGCCTGAAGGGATTTGCAGGTATTGACCTGGTCATCAACGATCAGAATCTTGATCGAGTTTTCCATCTTAATTTTTTCCGCTTTCGGAAAGGGGGAAATCGATGGTGAAAGTCGTTCCTCGGCCTTCCGAACTTTCCAGATAGTATTGAGCCCCGTATTTCTTGAGAATGCCCGAGACGATATACAACCCCAATCCTGTACCCTCGCCGGTGTGCTTGGTCGTGAAGAAAGGGTCAAAGACCTTGTTCAGGTCTTCCGGGGGGATCCCGCGCCCGCTATCTTCAATGACGATGCGGATGAAGGGTCCTGCCAGGGAAGGATGGCCGGAGAAAGATTCCTCCCGGGCTTCGCAGAAATGGGTGCGGATGACCAGCTTCTTCTCCCGGGGATGAGAGCCGCCTTCTTCCCCCCCGGAGGCCGGGAAGGTCATGGCCTGGATGGCGTTGAGCAAAACGTTGGTGAAAACCTGGTGCAATTGGCCAGAGTCGGCGCGCACTAACGGAAGCTCCCGAGCTAGGTCCATGTGCACCTCTATCTTCTCCAAGCCTCCCTGCTTCTCCAACAGGAGCAGGCTGATGTTGAGAACATCATTGAGGTCAATCCATTCCAGCGCTGGCTTGGACTCACGGGAGAAGGAGAGAAGGTCGGAGATAATCTTCCGCGCCCGGGTGGCTTCTTTGATGATGATGTCCAGGCTTTCCCGATTGGGGTCCCCTTCAGGGCATTCCTCCCGCAGGAGATTGGAGAAGGTCAGGACAGAGGTCAGGGGGTCGCTCATCTCGTGGGCCACCCCAGAAGCCAGCCGGCCGATGGCCGCCAGCTTCTCCTTCTGGACCAGCTCCGCCTGAGCCTTCTTCAGGTCTTCCTCGAGCTTCTTCTTTTCTGTAAGATCCTTGATCACCCCCAGGGTACCGATGATTGCTCCCCGTTCGTCCTTAAGCAACGAAGCCGAGGTGAGGATGGGGATGATCCGGCCGTTCATCACCATCGTCGTCTCATAATTCATCAGCCTGCCGCGCTCCCTTAGGATGGCCATGATTCTCCTGGCCTCGGGCAATCCCCCGCAGTACAGCTGCGCCATAGGGACGCCCAGAAGCTTTTCCTCCTGCCCGGCCTGCCCAAAAAGCATTTCTTGCATGCTGCGGTTGGCAAAAGTAATGCGCCCTTTGGGGTCGGTGGCCACAATGGCATCCACCGAACTTTGCACGATGTTTTCTAAGGTTTCTTTGGTTTCGCGGAGTTCCTGGCTGGACTTCTGCAATTCTGCTCGGCCCTGCTCTAAGGAAATGACCATGCGGTTGAAGGATTCGGCGAGTTTGCCGATTTCATCCCGGGAGCGCAACTGTACGCGCTGGGTGAAGTCTCCTTCGCTCACCTTCTTCGTGCCGCGGACCAGCTGCTGAATGGGCTTGATGAGAAGCTGGGAGAGGTAGAAGGCCAGGACAACCCCGATCAAAGCTGCCTGGATGGCGAAGACCAGGGAATAAGTCCGCGCTTTGCGGGTACCCATCTGGATGGGGAGCCAGGCGATGTTCACCATCTGCTCGCCTATAGCCTCCAATTGGTAACCGGTGGTGGCCATCTCAGAAATTTTTCTCTCGGCTGGGAGCCCCTCGCTGGCGACGAGCAGCTGATCGATAATCCCCCGGTATCGGGAAAGGATTTCCTGAGCACTGGCGATTTCCTTCGCCATGTCATCTCGGCTGCTCATTTGCTCCCGCTGGGAGAAAAAATCAGCCACTCGCATGGAAATATCCTGCAGGCGGTAGAGGTAGAATTTTTCCCGGTAGAAGAGGTAGTTCTTCTCGTGCTTGCGCATCTCCAGAATATTGCTGTAGTTTTGGTAAACCTCCTTGACGATCTGGGAACTTTCGCTGATCCACTTAGAATTGATATACAAGACCTCGGCAACCATGGCCGTGAGGATGGCCAAAGGGATAAAGCCCAAAAGAAGTTTGGTGCCGATGCGCATGGTTCTTAGTAATCTTCTGGCGCTGGAATTTTAGGGCGGAACCTAAAGAAATTATAGGGTGAAACAATGAAGAGACGCAAGCGAAAAGAGACTCGTTCCCTCTTTGACTTGGGTTGGTATATAAGTTATAATTTTTTTTATGGAAAAGGAATCCGTCCTCCATCGCTTTGAGGCGCGGATGAAGCGTCATCACCTTCCCTTGATGCCTGTGATCTGGGGGGTCACGTGCCTGATCATCGGGGTGCTGGTGGCCATCGGCGTCTATGGCTACTACTCTGCCGAAAAAGCCATGGCCAAGCAATTTAACACCCAGCAGTTGATGCTCGCCCAGCAGGCGGCCCGCGGCATAGAGAGTTTCTTGAGTGATATCCGTGAGACCGCCGCCCTGCTCACCCAGATTCCTGCAGTTCAAAACCCTCAGGGAATGGACGGGGAGGGATTGCGGATTCTTTATGAAAAATTTGGCGGCAAGGTCAATTTTATTTTTCTGCAGAATGCGCGGGGGGTCCTGACTTTGGCCTACCCGCCGGAGTCCAGGCGAGGGATGGTCGGAAAAGATTTCAGCTCCCTCCCTTACTTTAAGAAGGTCCAGCGCACCGGGAAACCCGCGATCAGCGGGGAAAAGACCTCCGATGAACAGAAGGGTTCCGGGTCTATGCTGATGGCTGCCCCTATCTTTCGTCGGGGAGAATTCGGCGGGATTCTGGGCTGTGGTCTGGATCTGGGCAAGATCACCGATCGGTACATTACCCCCATTCGCTCCGGAGCTACCGGCGGATCCTGGATGATCAGCCCGGATGGAAAATTCGTGGCCCACTACGCGGCGGATATGCTGGGCCAGGAGGCCTTCGCTGCCCCGAAAGAGCGGGACCCGGGCGTCTCCACCGAGCGCCTTGACCGGATTATGAGAGATGAGATGCTCCGGGGAAAATCAGGGATGGATGAATATATCTCCGGCTGGCCCGGGGAAGAGCGCGGCCACATCAGGAAATTGATTGCCTACGCCCCCGTGCGCATCGATGACCAGTTATGGTCCATTGCCGTCGTTGCTCCCTATTCCGACGTTACCCAGGTGGTCTGGGAAAGCTTTCGAAATTCCATCTTGCTTTTGGTCATCATGGCCTGCACTCTTCTGGCCGGGACCTATGTGGGACACAAGATCAACCAGGGACGGATTCGAGCGGAAGAGAAAGTGAGGTGGAGTGAAGAGATTCTCGAGAGCCAGAACCGTCTGCAGACCCTCTTCGATGGAGCCCCGGATGCCATCACCATCGTTGACCGCAACTACCGCATCTCCACGGTCAACAAAACCGGGTTGACCTGGTACGACCGGTCGCTGGAAGAATTTATCGGCCGGCCTTGTCACCAAGAATTCCAGGGGCGTTCTGATCTCTGCCCCAACTGCCCGGCCCAAGAGACCTTCCGAACGGGGAAACCGGCCTTTCGGGGGAAAGCGAGCCTGGTCGTGAATGGGAAAAAACATTACCTGCAGATTTTTACTTTTCCTCTCTGTGACCGGAATGGGGAAGTGGTGGAGGTCGTAGAATACGTCAAAGACGTTACCCGGGAAAAGGAACTCCAACAGCAGATCATCCAAGCAGAACGACTGGCGGTTGTGGGTCGGATGTCTACGAATGTGGCCCATGAGATCAAGAACCCCTTGGGAACGATTGTGCTGAACGCCGAGTTGCTCGAGGAAGAGCTGGGGCGATTTTCGACGGAAAATACCGCCGAAGCCCGGAATCTCTTGGGGATCATCAAATCAGAGCTCGACCATTTGATCGATGTGGTCGAAGAGTACCTGCAGTTTGCCCGCCTGCCCAAAGTAAAGCTGGAGAAGGGAAATGTGAACGAGGTGATCTCTGACCTCCTTCTCTTCCTCAAGGAGGAGGCCTCCGAGCGCAAGGTGATGGTGGTCGAAGAGTTAGGGACCCCGCTATCTCCGGTGCAGCTCGATGCCAAGCAATTCCGCCAGGCTCTATTGAACATTTTCAAAAATTCCTTCGAAGCCATGCCCGAAGGGGGCAAGTTAAGTGTTTCTACGACCCTAAAGGACGGTCATGTGCAGGTCGTCATTGCCGACACAGGAAGGGGCATCCCCGAGGAAAATTTGGAACTTGTCTTCACCCCCTTTTTCAGCACGAAGCATGGGGGGACGGGATTGGGCCTCCCTATCTCGTCTCACATCATCAAGGAGCATCAAGGAACTGTAAACCTGGAGAGCTACCTGGGCCTGGGAACGGTCTTCACGATTCGTCTGCCTGCCCTGCCTCCTGGCGAAACTGACACAGGGCCAAAGGAGCGGCGGTAAGAAAGGCCTGCGGCAAGCGCCGCGCCAAGAAAAATTTGCCATATCCGGGGAAAAATGAGGGTGGAAAATTCGACCTCAAAGAATGTTCTGTTGGTGGATGATCATAAACCCTTCCGGGATTCTCTGGCCAAGATTTTGGAAGGGGAAGGATTTCGGGTGTTCCCGGCCAATGACGGAGAAGAAGCCCTGGACATCCTGCGCCATGAGTTCATTCAGTTGGTCCTTACGGATTTGAAGATGCCCAAGATGGACGGGGTGGAACTGCTCAAAGTGGCCAAGACAATCCGTCCGGAAGTTGAAGTGATTCTCATCACGGGGTACGGGACTGTAGACACGGCTGTCACGGCGATGAAAGAAGGAGCCTACGATTACATCCAAAAACCGTTTAAGCCGCGAGAGATCCTCAAGTTGGTGCGCAAGGCCAGCGAAAAGCAATCTTTAGTCCTGGAAAACCGCATATTGCAGGAGCGGATCAAGGATTTTCAGAAGTTCGAGAAAATCGTCGGCCGGAGCCCGGCCATGAAGAAGGTTTTAGAGATCGTCGCCCAGGTCGCTCCCAGCTTGGCCACGGTTTTGATCCAAGGGGAGAGCGGAACGGGGAAAGAAGTCATCGCCCAAGCCATCCATGAGCTGAGCCCCCGGGTGAATAAACCTTTCATCAAGGTTTCCTGCGCGGCCTTACCAGAGACCCTGCTCGAGGCCGAACTCTTCGGGTATGAGCGGGGGGCCTTCACCGGAGCCATCGCCCGCAAGGAAGGGCGGTTCGAACTCGCCGATGGCGGAACACTCTTCTTAGATGAGATCGGAGAAGTTAGCCCCACAGTTCAGGTGAAGCTTTTGCGGGTTTTGCAGGTGGGCGAATTCGAACGTTTGGGGGGAACAAAGACGATTCGGGCAGATGTGCGTTTGATCGCGGCCACGAACATGAACCTTCTGGAAGCTGTGGAACGGAAAGCTTTCCGGGAAGACCTCTTCTCTCGCCTCAATGTCATCACCCTTACCCTCCCGCCTCTGCGGGAAAGAGAAGGCGACATTCCCCTCCTGAGCCATCATTTCTTGGAAATTTTTAAAAAGAAGAACAACAAGGAAGTGAAGGGATTTACCCGGGAGGCCCTGGAAGTGATGCTGCAATACCCTTGGCCGCGCAACGTACGCCAGCTGGAGAATGCCATTGAACGAGCGGTCGTCTTGACGAAAGGGGAAATGATCGTTCCCGAAGACTTGCCGCCAGAGATCCTTAAAGCAGTGGAAATGCCCATGACCCGTGAGGCGGCTTTGATGGACGAGAAAAAGATCTCCATTTCTCTCGGCACCCCTCTCGAAGCCATCGAGAGGCGGGTCATCGAGGAGACCCTCAGGCATTCCCGGGGGGATAAGAATGTGGCCTCAAAAATCCTGGGAATTTCTGCCCGAACCATCTACCGGAAAATTGAAGAGGATAAGAAGGAAGAAGGGGAAGAGGAGAGAAAAAAAGACGACAAAAAGTCAAATTAATGTTCATTTTGTGGGTTCAATTGTCATTTTTTCTTCTTATGAGTTACCAATTGACATAATGTCATCATTCTCCGAGCCGAAAAAAGAAGAGTTCCCTCCACAACGGGAACTATAAAAAAAATCTATTTATTATAACTATTTATAAGAGGGCCGGCCAAACCCCTCCTCTAAAATTTGGCATATCTCTTGCTGTCCAGTAAGTAAACCCTTAGAAGCACCGAAGGGGTTCGATCTTCACAGGCTACGAACGAGCGAACTCCCCTGCTCATCTGTGACTGGCAATCGGAACCACAACCCTCCTCATCAGATCGAACCCCTTCGACTTT
>CAYQWO010000107.1:0-1901 GCA_964421095.1 uncultured Syntrophaceae bacterium | reverse complement strand
GATTGAACTTGCTTAAAGAAATGACTCCAGTATAATAGGCATCGCCTTAAGATTTCACCTCGGAGGTAACACATGGCAGAAGAGAAGAAAACCATCACCAGCATGATGGAGGAAACCAGAAAATTCCCGCCCTCCAGGGAGTTCAGCGAAAAGGCCCATATCAAGAGCCTGGAGGAATACAAAAAACTGCATGAGAGGTCCATCAAAGACCCAGAAGGATTCTGGGGGGAGCAGGCGCAAAACCTGGAATGGTTCAAAAAATGGGATAAGGTTTTGGATTATAACTTTGGGGGTAACCTCTACATCAAATGGTTCCAGGGAGGGAAGATTAATGTCACGGTCAACTGCCTGGACCGGCACCTGAAGACCTGGCGAAAGAATAAGGCTGCCCTCATCTGGGAAGGGGAGCCAGGAGACAGCCGGACCTACACCTACCAGCAGCTCCACGCCGAAGTCTGCAAGTTCGCCAATGTCCTCAGGAAGAAGGGTGTGAAAAAAGGAGAGCGGGTGACCATCTACATGCCCATGGTGCCGGAGCTACCGATAGCTATGCTCGCCTGTGCCCGCATCGGGGCCATCCATAGCATTGTCTTCGGAGGATTCAGCGCCGACTCACTCAAAGACCGTATCCTGGATGCGAATGCTACAGTGTTGATCACAACGGATGCGAGCTACCGCAGTGGAAAGGTCATCAACCTGAAGAGCAACGCCGATGTGGCTCTGCAGAGTTGCCCGATGGTCAAAACCGTGATCGTTTACAACCGCGCGAATGCCCAAGTGGAGATGAAACCGGGAAGGGATTTCTGGTGGCATGAAGAGATGGCCGCTCCGGACATTAAGCCGGTTTGCCCACCCGAGGTTATGGATGCCGAGGACCCTCTGTTCATTCTCTATACGAGTGGTTCGACAGGAAAGCCGAAAGGGGTTTTGCACACCACGGCCGGATACCTCCTCTACGTCATGGTGACGTTCAAGTGGATCTTCGATTACAGAGACGAGGACGTCTTCTGGTGCACGGCGGACATCGGTTGGGTAACCGGACACAGCTACATCGTTTATGGCCCTTTAGCCGCGGGAGCCACCAGTATGATGTTTGAGGGAGTTCCCAACTACCCGCAACCCGATCGGTTCTGGGCAAACGTGGAAAAGTATGGGGTAAACATTTTCTACACAGCCCCCACGGCCCTGCGAGCGATGATGCGGGACGGCGACAAGTGGCCTCTGGGACGCGACCTCTCCAGCCTCCGCCTCCTGGGAACCGTGGGTGAGCCCATCAACCCCGAAGCCTGGATGTGGTACTACAGGGTCATCGGCAAGGGAAAATGCCCCATCGTGGACACCTGGTGGCAGACTGAAACCGGTGGCATCCTGATCACCCCCCTGCCGGGAGCAATCGCCATTAAACCGGGCTCGGCTACCAAGCCCTTCCCCGGAGTGGAGGCAGCGGTCATCCGCGAGGATGGTTCGCCGGCCGATGCCAACGAGGGTGGATACCTGGTGATCAAGAAGCCCTGGCCTGGAATGATGCGCACTGTCTACGGCCAGCACGAGCGCTTTAAGGAGACCTATTTCGTTCGCTTTCCAGGGATGTATAACACCGGCGACGGGGCGCGGGTGGATGAAGATGGCGATTTCTGGCTGATGGGCCGGTTGGATGACGTCATCAACGTCTCCGGTCACCGCATCGGCACAGCAGAGGTGGAGAGCGCGTTGGTCAGTCACGCAGCCGTGGCCGAGGCTGCCGTTGTGGGCATGCCCCATGAAATCAAGGGACAGGGAATTTACGCTTTCGTCACCCTGAAAGCTGGACAGCCCAAATCAGAGGAGTTGAAGAAGGGCCTGGTGGCCCACGTCCGCAAAGAGATCGGCCCGATTGCCACCCCCGATAAGATCCAATTCGC
>CAYQWO010000106.1:0-9578 GCA_964421095.1 uncultured Syntrophaceae bacterium | reverse complement strand
GGATGATTTCTATCATTTCTTGAAGGGAGAGAAAGCCAGCGATTTAAGAGAATTTGTTAAAAAAACATCTCAATGATGCCTGTTCTGGCTTTTTTATCTATACGGTGAAGGTTCGCACTTCAACGATCGCTAAAGCAATTCAGAATAGGAATGAAGAAAGAACAAATAAGGATAAATCGTTAGGTTCGGACTCCGCCGCCACTATTCATTTTTCTATAAATTTTCCATCAGCCTTTTCAGCTTATTCTTCAATTCGGGCAGGTCGCGTTCGACTACGCGCCAGACTTCTTCTAGATCGACTCCAAAGTAGTCATGGACCAATACATTTCTCATGGCTACGATCTGGGGCCAAGGGATCGATGAGTGTTGTTCCTGGAAATCACGGCCGAGCTTTGCCGCGGCCTCCCCTACAATCTGGAGATGATGAACCATCCAGCTTTGGATTAGTTCATCCTTTTCAAACTCAGCACGCCCTTTAGCGGCGTGACGTTCGATTCTTTCGATGGCTTCCAACATATCCAGAATACGTTCCCGTGGGTCTGTCATAGGGGCACTGCCTCCCGGAGCACACGTTCTCGAATCCGAGCCTTAATTCCCCGGTCGCTGACCACATCCACCTTTCGCCCTAAGACTTCCTGCAATTCAAGCCAGAGGGCCGCATGGTCCAGAAGGCTCCGGCCAGGCTCCATTTCGACAAGGAAATCGATGTCACTTTCTTCGTCTGCTTCCCTCCGGGCAACCGACCCGAAGAGACGGACGTTGCGGGCTCCATGTTTGGCGGCGACGCGGAGGATCTCCTCCCGTTTCTGGATTAATAATTCATTGAGCTGCATGACACTTTCCTTTCATCTCGAATAAGCCTGGAAGTATAATAACATATGTTATGGTATTTGGAAAATAGTCATTAACGATGACAGGGTCACCCGCAAATCGCGCCTAGGTGCAGAAGATCACTCCTTGAACCTCCTCTTTTCTCGGAATATTTATTCTCTAATTGCCGCTCCGTTTAGTCGGATGACCCCTGTTCTAGTAGCGTGATTTCGCGTTTCCGGGAATGCAAGATCAAGGCAGCAGCCATGCTCGCAAAGAGGAGTAAGAGGGCATCCCGGTAGGCTTCTGGCGGGTAAATGCCACCCATCGCCGGATGGCGTTCAATGAGCCAGCCCAGCAAAAACCGCAGGGAGGCGATGCCCATCACAGCAAAAAAGTTGCTCAGAACGGGCAGGGGGTCTTTATTCATGCCGAGACCCTGCCAGATAATGAAGGAAGAAAAAAATTGGGGAATGGGACGTTCATTACGAAATTGCTTTTCTCAAAACATGGGTTGGATTTCTCTCGACTAACGTTCTGCATGAACCTCTTATCGTCGCGCCCCCTTGTCGTGGCAGTTTCATGGATAATTATGGGAGTTTATGACTTTCCGGACTGGCCCCCAAATGAGTTAGCCGCCTTCAGAATTTAGAATTTCGTTGGCTGATAGGAGCCGGAGATCTTTGATCTGAGAAAAATGGGCATTGTTTTTCGTGTAAAGTGGCCGGTCGTTGGCGACGCATATACCGGCGATAAGAATATGGTGGGTGCCGACCAATTTTCCTCTCACATTCAACTGCGTATAAATTCTCCCGGCCATGGCTGCCTCGATGGCATTCAAGGGCAGGACGATTAATTCCTGGATTAAGGTTTCGATTTCCCTTAAGCGTTTGGGCCGCTCCACCCCTGCATACAATTCAAAGACTGAAACGGCGGTCAGGGCGGCTTGCTCGCGGGAAATCAGCTCGGATAAGACATCGGCTGCCGGGGAAATGTCTCTAAAGAAGTCAATAATGACGTCGGTATCGACGGCAATCAGGCGATTTTCCAATTCTTCCTGATCTCCCGCAGTTTCTTCTGGAACCTTATGGCCTCCTCTTTATTCCATGTTCCCCGCATCCTCAATAACCGCTTAGCGCCGCCCTCCTTAATCGCCGTCTCTCGAATATACAAATCGACTGCTTCCTGAATCAACTTCGAGTAGCCCCGGACTCCTCTATGAGCCGCAAGAGAGTGCAGGGTACTGCGGTGTTCATTGGATAATTCGATGGTCGTTCTCATCCTTGTTCCCTCCGCTTATCGTTTAATACATTATAATACTTGAATGCATTTTTATCAAAGCAAAAGAAATATCCATGGAGTCAGGCTAGAATGGGACATGGGGGACGCAGTCAAGTTATTGATTAACTTTTAACAGCTTTTCTCTTGACCTGTCTGAAGCATTACCCTTGCCTTGAAAATTCTTTGACACAGATGAAGTAATTCTTTATAATCACTCAAGACAAAAGCAATACAAAGTCGATCAATTATGGAGGAGGGAAAATGATAAAAACCAAACTTACCGAACTGCTGGGCATTAAACATCCGATCATTCAGGCCGGCATGGGTCCGTTCAGCAACAATAACCTCTGCGTGGCCACGACCAATGCCGGAACACTCGGGCTGCTTTCCACCAGCGGACTTTTCAGCAAAAAGGAACAACCCTGGATTTACAACGCGTTTGTGGAGACCAGCGAAGCATCGCCGGATGATGATATGGCCACGGTGTTGACCTCGGTGCTGAAGCGTACCCATCGCTTGACCAAGGACAAGGGTGGCGTATTCGGCATTAACGTGATGGTGTCGGCGGAATTGGTTGATCTATCAGCCATCATCATCGATACGGCCATTAAGGTCGTAAAAGAAAACCCGGAAATGAAAAAAACTTTCAAAGTAATCTTTACCTCTGCCGGGGACCCGGTTCCGTGGCGTGATAAGATCAAGAACTCCGGATTTATCTGGCTGCATGTCGTACCATCGGTCAAGGGCGCCGTGAGATGCCAAAAAGCGGGGGTGGACTGCATCGTGGCTTCGGGGCACGAGGGAGGCTTTCATACTGCCTGGGAACCGGTTCACTCCATGACTTTATTACCTGCTGTGGTCGATGCCCTGGCCGGTTCGAATATTCCCGTGGTGGGTGCGGGGGGATTCTGCGACGGCAAGACTCTGGCGGCGGCGATCGCTCTGGGTGCGGCCGGCGTTCAAATGGGGACAAGATTCTTGGCGACCCAGGAAAGTGATTTCCATCCCCTGTGGAAGGAACAGGTCGTAAAAACCCCGGACAGGGGAACCCTAGTGGCGCGGGGTATGGTAGGACCTGCGCGGTGGTTGAAGACCCCTTCCAGTTTAGAGCATCAAAAAAACACGTTGCTTAAGTCCCCATCGGTATTTTTAGACACGCCCGATGAATATAGCACCGCCGCTACTCAAGAACTGATCGCGTATGAGAGGGAAGGCATCAAAGCGGTGATGACCGGTCAACGAGAAAAAGCGATGATGGCGGGGGGCGAATGCGCCCAGAGGGTGAATGACCTGCCCAAGGTTCAGGATCTGGTAGACAGGATCATGAAGGAAGCCACAGATATTTTAAAAAATGCGCCTAATTACGTGATTGATTCATAGGGGCGGATACTACCAAGTTAAGAAAAAATGTTATTTTAAAATCCGAGGAATGAATAGGAAAGATTTCGGAAGGAATTCTGTCCCAAGAAGAGCCCTTTTTGAGGGTGTTCTCCTTAGTCCCCTGGTAGCTTCTTTGCTTCTCATTTCCTTTTTGGTTTCTCCAGCAATCGCCGGTAAAAAGGGTGTTTATCACGTGGTAGCCAAGGGGGTGACTCTATACCGCATCAGCCAGACCTACCGAGTTCCCCTTGCCAAGCTCATGGAAGCCAATGGCCTTTCGTCCCCCTCGGCCATCAGAGTCGGGAGTAAGATCTTCATACCCGGAGCCAAGGCCGTGCGGCATGTTGCGCCCTACGTTCCCCTCTCCGCCGGGGAAAAAAGGGACCTGGAGCGTTCCCTCCGGACGGAAGAAAAACCAATTCCCGCCGAACCGGGAAACCAGAAGCCTCCTTGGCTGGGAAAAGAGCTGGACCTAATCTGGCCGATCCAGGGAAAGATCAATTCTCCCTTTGGACCCAGGGGGAAAAAGTTCCATAAGGGGATCGACATTGCCTCCCCCTCTTACCAGGAGGTGAAGGCCGCCATGGACGGAGAAGTCATCCTGGCGCGCAACTCCCGCAATGGGTACGGCAATGTGGTGGTCCTGCGGCACGACTTAGGTTTTTCGACCATCTACGGACATATGAATGTGATCATCGCCCAAGAAGGAGAAGCTGTGCGTCAGGGCCAGGCGATCGGGGGGGTGGGCAGTACGGGGAAATCCACAGGTCCACACCTCCACTTCGAGCTGTGGCACGATGGTCGTCCTCTCGACCCGCTGCCCCTTCTGCCTATGACGATTGAAAAGCTATTGGAGAAAGCATCCCAAGGAAGATAAAAAATGTCTTAAATGCCCTAAATCCCGCTCAGAGCGGGACTAAAGTGCCTAAAATTGGCCCAGCAAAAAAACTTTATAATTTCCTAAACAATAAAGGAATTGCGGAGTGCGGATTGCGGAATGCGGAGTAAAAAAACCGCAATCTGAATTCCGAAATCCGAAATTAAAAGGGAGAATTCATGAAACTTGATTCTGACCTGTACGCCTATCCCTGGATGAGCATGCAGGAGAACAATTGCAACACCTATCTGCTGGGTGGAGACGTACCCGTCCTCATTGACCCGGGGCATCAGCACCTGGTCAAGAATCTGATTGCCCAGATGGAAAAAGATAAAAATCGACTTGAAGACATTCGGCTGATTATTGCCACCCATGTGCACCCCGACCACTTCGAAGCTTCACAGACCTTTGCCCGAGCGGGGGTTCTTATGGCTATGCACCCAGAAGAGGAAAAATTCCTGAAGGAGGTGGGAAGCGAGTTTTATCGGGCCTTCGGCGGGGAGATGCCCGATATGAAAGTGGACTTTTTTCTCAAAGAGGGGCAACTAAAGGTGGGCTCAATTACCTTGCAGGTCCTGCACACGCCCGGTCATTCTCCGGGATCGATCAGCCTGTACTGGCCGGAGAAAAAGGCGCTTTTCACCGGTGATGCGGTCTTTTACATGGGGGTCGGGAGAACAGACCTCCCGGGCGGGGACGGGCAGCTCCTGCGGGAATCCATCGAGAGGTTGTCCCGCCTGGATGCGGAATGGCTGCTTTCTGGCCATGGAGAGGTTATCCGGGGCAAAAGAAACATCCAGCAAAATTTTCGGTACATCCGCACGAACTTTTTTAGCTACCTATAGAAGGCGCCTCGGAACGCGTAATATTTTCTTCTCCCCCGGCGATCTTTCAGGGGAAGGGGGTCAGGCCATAATAGGAAATAAATTCAAAGGCTTGACAATGGCCAGGGCGATCCTTGACAAGAGGGCCTTTTCTTGTTATGTTTATTTAGCACTTTCAGCTCAAGAGTGCTAAGGGGGATGTAGCTTATGACCCAGACATTGACAGCCCGGGACCGGGAAATTCTTGAGGCGATAATCACAGATTATATTCAGACTGCGGAACCGGTCGGATCGCGGACAGTGTCAAAAAAATACTATATAGGACTGAGCCCGGCAACGATCCGCAACGTGATGGCCGACCTGGAAGAAATGGGGTTTTTAACCCAACCGCACACTTCGGCCGGTCGAGTGCCCACGGACAGGGCTTTTCGTTTCTACGTTGACAGTATCCTGGCGGTGCGGAAGCTGAGCTTGATTGACCGGGATCGGATCGAAATCGGCCTCCAAGAGGAAAGCAAGGACATTAATGAGACCATGAAGCGCGCCTCCTCTCTGCTTTCTCTGCTTTCCAAGCAGACGGGAGTTGTCCTGGCCCCGCGCTTCGGCAGTAACATTTTCAAACATATTGAGTTCATCAAGTTACGGGAGAAAACGATCTTAGTGATCATCGTCTGCAAGGCGGGGGAGGTACAGAATAAACTCATCGAGTCGGATGAGAACATGAGCCAGGACGAGCTGGACAAATATAGCAGGTACCTGACCGAAATCATGGGCGGGTTGAGCCTGGTGGAAGCAAGGCGCAAAATCCTGGAGGAGCTGAAGAAGGAGAAGGTCCTCTTCGACAAACTGATGTATCGTGCCCTGGAGCTCAGCCAGAAAGCGCTGGCGGACGAAGGGGAAGGGGACCTTTATATCGAGGGCAAGACGAACATCCTCCAATCTCCCGAATTCGCCGACCTGGAGAAAATGCGCAACCTCCTGCAGGCCTTTGAAGAAAAGACCAAGATCGTCAGGCTCCTGGACAAGGCTTTGTTTGCCCATGGCATCCAAATCTTTATCGGCGCGGAGAATGAGTTTAGCGAAATGAAGGATTGCAGCGTAATTGCTGCGCCCTATTGTAGAGAAAACTTTACTCTGGGAACACTGGGGGTCATCGGCCCGACCCGGATGGATTATTCCAGCATCATACCCATCGTGGATTATACGGCCAGGATCGTAGGCAAAATCCTGGAGAACATAGATTAAGGGGAGTGCCGGGTTTGATGACCAGGACGAAAGAGCCAAGGTATAGAGGAGAAAGAATTTTGAGCGATAAAAAAAGGAATAAAGACAACGAAGAAAGGAAATTCCCGGGGGAAATACGCATCGAAGTGCAGGGGGAAGAGGCGGAACCGGAAAAATCCCAGCCTGAGAATCAAAAGGCGAAGGAGCCCGCGGCGGAAAAGAAAGAACCCACTCCCCTGGAAAGACTTCAGCAGCAACTCGATGAAAAGAGCCGGGAAGCGGCTGAAAACTACGATAAATGGTTGCGCTTGCGGGCGGAATTTGAGAATTTCAAGAAGCGGATGCAAAAAGAAAAAGCCGACCTGATGAAATTTAGTAACGAAAGCCTGCTCAAGAGCATCCTCCCCATTCTGGATAATTTGGAACGGGCCATCGACCATGGAAAGGGGGCCAGGGAAAACACTTATCTTCTGGAAGGGTTGGAAATCACTCTGAAGCAGTTCCTGAATACCTTGGAGAGGTTCGGGGTCAAACCCCTATCGGCGAGAGGAGAGGTATTCGATCCCGAAAAGCACGAGGCGCTCTCCCAGGAAGAAAGCGATCAAGAGCCGAACCGGGTGATCTCCGAAGTCGAAAAAGGCTATATCTACCATGACCGACTTTTGCGGCCAGCCAGAGTGATTGTGTCCAAAGAAAAGGTAGCGTCGAAAACAGAAGAAAGTTGATGTTCGAGAGAGATTATTACGACCTCCTGGGCATTAATCCTTTGGCCAGCCCGGAGGAAATCAAGAAGGCCTACCGTCGCCTCGCCCATCAGTTTCATCCGGACAAGAATCCCGGGAACCCAGCTGCCGAAGAGCATTTTAAGCGCATCACCGAAGCCTATGACACCCTGCAGGATGCCCGGAAGCGTGCCGCTTATGACCGGCGCGGCGCTCCGCTGGGTGGGAGAGGGTTCGGGGGATTCCGGGAACCTGAGGATTTCTCCTTGCGGGAGAATTTTTTCGAGGAAATTTTTGAAGACTTCTTCGGAATCCGCAGGCCGCAACCCAGAAAATCAAGGGGCGCGGACCTGCGTTACAACCTGGAAATTTCCCTGGAGGAAGCCGCTTTCGGCTTGGAGCGGGGAATCGAAGTTCGCCGGATGGAGGGTTGCCCGCTGTGCCGGGGCAGCCGTTGTTCCCCGGGGACTTCCCCCATGATTTGCCCCGCTTGTAGGGGATATGGTTCGTTCCGCTCCCAGCGCGGGTTTTTCCAGGTGGAGACGACCTGCGAACGTTGCCAGGGCGAGAGGCAGATTATTCCCCGCCCCTGTCCCAAATGTGGGGGGATGGGCCGCTTAAAAGTGACTCGGACCATCCGCATGACGATCCCCCCGGGAGTGGACAGCGGCTCACGTCTGCGTCTCAGCCGCGAAGGGGAGATGGGCTTGCATGGCGGACCGCCGGGAGATTTATACGTGGTCATCTCGGTGAAGATGCATCCCACCTTTACCCGTGTGGGCAATGACCTCTCGTGCGAAGTTCCAGTTACTTTTCTCGAAGCCCTCATGGGAGCAGAGATTGAGGTCCCGACTCTGGAGGGCAAAGCCCGGGTAAAGGTGCCCCCGAGGACCCCTGTGGGGAAAATCTTTACACTCAAAGGGCAGGGAATGCCGATTCTCCGGGGTGCAGGCCGGGGCGATCTGAAAGTGGCGCTGCGGGTAGAAATTCCCAGCCGGCTCAGCAAGCGCCAGCGGGAGCTGCTGGATGAATTTAACCGCCTGAGTCGGAAGAACTAAGGCCTCGCGCGAGAATAGATCCCGCCCCTCAGCCTTTGCCCTCCTCTTTTTTTTCTTCCTTTTCTTTTTTCCCGAAGAATTTCGCCATCCAGATAGACCCCTCATACATGGCCAGCAGCGGCCCGGCCAGGAGAAGCTGCGAGACTAAGTCCGGGGGTGTGAGCACGGCTGCCGCCACAAAGATGCCCAGGATGGCGTATTTGCGGTTTTTCGAGAGGACCTGGGAAGATACCACTCCCATGCGCGAGAGAAATAGGATCAGGGCCGGCCATTGGAACATCAGGCCGAAGGCCAGGAGAAGCTTGATGGTGAAGGCGACATATTCTTTGATGGCCGGAAGCGGCCGGATATCTTCCGTAGCGAAGCTCAAAAAAAACCGGAAGATGACTGGGAAGACAATGAAGTAACAGAAGAGGGCCCCGGCCAGGAAAAAAATCGTGGAAACGAAAAGATAGGGGTAGATGTACTTCTTCTCCCTCTCGTAGAGTCCAGGGGAAACGAACGCCCAAATCTGGAAGAGGATAAAGGGAGAAGCGAAGAAGGTCCCGGCCAACAAGGCCGCCTTGAGGTACGTAAAGAAAGCTTCCGGGACCGCAGTGAAGACCAGAGAGCTGCCTTTGGGCAAGGTCTGGACCAATGGACGCATCAGGATTTCGACGATTTCTTTGATGTAGGCGTAGGAGATCGCGAAGGCCACCCCGATGCTCAAGAAGCAATAGATTAGCCTCTTGCGCAGCTCCTCGAGGTGAGCGGTGAGGGGAAGCTTCTTATCGGCCATCTCAAACGGATTCCTTGGTGGCGATCGGTGGGCCTTCCTCCTTCGGGGGGGAGCTGGTTTGGGCAGCAACAACCGCGGGCGGCGCGCTTTCCGGGGTAGCCGCCAATTCTACCTTGCCTCTTTCCAAGTCTTCCAGGAAAGAGCTGGGAGCCGCAGCCTGGTCGGGGGGAGGCGGCTGTAACTCGGGGGGAGCCGTTTCAGAAGCGGCTTGGATTTCGGCCTGAGAGGCCGCCTCCGGGTTGTATATTTCTTCCGTTAAATCTTTCTTAACGTCTTTAATTTCATTTTCAATGCCGGAGATGTCCGTTTCGATGGTGGACTTGAATTCATCCGTGGCTTTCTTGAATTCAGCCATTCCCTTCCCTAAAGATTTGGCCAGATCGGGAAGCTTCTTGGGGCCGAAAACAATCAGGGCCACGATCAGGATGATGATTAACTCGGGAAGACCGATGCCGAACATCTTAAGTTTACCTTTTTATTCAAGAATAGAGGGTTTTCTGAGGAGTGTCAAGAGCAAAAATCCCCCTACCACAGCCCTCCCCCCTCGGGGAGGGAAGGGTGGGGATGATAATGAGGAAGTCCTTGACATAAACCCAGAATTGCCTTAAAACCGAAGTACACGAA
>CAYQWO010000105.1:0-9641 GCA_964421095.1 uncultured Syntrophaceae bacterium | reverse complement strand
AAAGGGGAAGCTCAAATCGGGATGTGCGGCATGGATGTGATTGCCAATGCCTATACGGGCCGTGAACCTTTCAAGGAGCCGCGAAAGGATATGCGCATCCTGGGAAAGCTTGCCGGTCTTTATTATCATTTCATAATTCTGGCCGACAAGAATATTTCCTCCCTGGAGGAGATCAAAGATAAGCGACCTCCCCTACGGCTGACCACCTCTCCCAAAGGAAGTCTTTCCGAATTTTCGACCCGAAAAGTATTGGAGGCTTACGGCATCACCTATCAAGACCTAGCCAAGTGGGGTGGGAAGTTGAGCCATGTTTCCTGGGCGGATTCAGCCAACCTCATGCGGGACGGGCACGCTGACGCCGTATCCCTGTATGGGGTGGTGCCCATCCCCGTCTTCTCCGAACTGGAGATGTCCCGGCCCATCAAAATCCTTACCCCCAATTTGGAGATGCTGAAAAAACTTGTTGCCTCCCTGGGCGGCCATAGTATCGTTCCCATTCGCGCTGGAGTATACAAGGCGGCGGAAAAACCGATTCCCACCCTGGGCACATTTCAAACTCTCATCGTCCGTGCCGACATGCCCGAAGAAGATGCCTATATGATCTCCAAGCTTGCCTTTGACCCGGAGAATTTGAAAAAATTTAAGGGCCTCATCCGGGACTATGCGGATGCTCTTACCCCCGAGCAGGCCGCGGAAGGCTTAACGGCCCCCCTACATCCAGGCGCAGAGCGATATTATCGAGAACGAGGTTGGTTGAAGTAGACCAGCGAAGGAGACCATTATCTGATGGCCACGAATGATATCGAGGCCAAACCTACTGGGGAGGGTAGCGGGAAGAGACAACTCTATGGCCCTGCTGGCATTGGGGTGACTGTGGTGGCAGTGGCCGCTTCCCTTTACCATCTGTATCTTGCCAGGTTCGGGATCCTGGAAGCACTCCAGATGCGCTCCCTGCACCTGGCCTGGCTGCTACCGCTGGCCTTTGTTCTCTATCCCGCCTCTCGATCCTCGCCTCGCTCCCGCCTTTCCTTTCTGGACCTCATTTTAGCCTTGTTATCCTTGGGAGCGACTACCTACGTCGGCATCTGGGAATATGGCCGTATTACTGAACGATGGCTGACGGTCGATCCCATCACCCCCCTGGACGTTGCCGGCGGCATCATGCTCGTCCTCCTTGTCCTGGAGGCGGGACGGCGGACCATGGGTATGCCTTTGACCATCGTCCTCCTCATTACCCTGGCTTACCTGACTCTGGGTCAATATCTCCCGTGGGCCGTGGCCCATTCGGGTTTCACCCTGATGCGCATCCTGGAGCAGCTCTACCTCACCCCGGAAGGAATCTTCGGGATCCCCGTCGGAGCTTCGGCCACGTTTGTAATTCTATACGTCATTTTCGCGGCCTTTTTGGAGCGGTCGGGGGTAGGACAATTCTTTATGGATGTCGGCTCGGCCCTGGTGGGCGGGGCCCGCGGCGGCCCGGCCAAGGTAGCCGTTTTCGTGAGTGCTTTTGAGGGTATGATTACCGGAAGCGCCGTGGCGAACACGGTAGGGTCTGGAGCGGTGACGATTCCGATGATGAAGCGACTGGGGTACAAGGCCCACTTTGCGGCAGCCGTCGAAGCCTCGGCTTCCTCTGGCGGACAGATTATGCCTCCGGTCATGGGCGTGGCTGCTTTCGTCATGGCTGAGTTTTTGGGGATGAGCTATGCCCGCGTGGCTCTGGCAGCTGTCGTTCCCGCCATCCTCTATTTCTTCGCCGTTGGGTATATGGTTCACTTTGAAGCCCTGAAGCTCGGATTGCGCGGCTTACCCCGGGAAGAGCTTCCCGACCTGCGCAAGACCCTGGCCCGCGGCTGGCATCTCCCCCTTCCCATTTTTATCATCATTGGACTCTTGATGGCCGGCTTCAGCGCTTACCTGGCGGCCTTCTGGGCCATACTCAGTGCCATCGGGGTTAGCTGGCTGCGCAAGGAAACTCGGATGGGCTGGCGGTCCATCGTGGAGGCCCTCGCGGCTGGGACGACTGGGACGGTTTTGATCGCTGTAGCGACGGCGTCGGCCGGGATTATCGTCGGTACCATTACTCTTACCGGGGTGGGCCTCAAATTTGTTGGGTTCGTCCTGAGCGCCGCAGGAGGGTATCTCTTTTTTGCTCTAATTTTAGCCGCCCTCGCTTGTCTAATCCTCGGCACTGGTTTGCCCACAGTTCCGGCCTACGTCACGGTTGCGGCAGTGGCCGTTCCGGCCTTGATTGATATGGGCGTCCCCCCTCTGGCCGCCCACATGTTTGCCATCTACTTCGCTTCCTTTGCCGCGATCACGCCTCCGGATGCTTCGGCGGCCTATGCCGGCGCTGGAATCGCCGGAGCCGACCCGTGGAGAACCGGCTTCACCGCGACTCGCCTCGGGGTGGCCGCTTATATCGTTCCTTTCATGTTCTGTTACGGACCTGCTCTGCTCCTAATGGATACACCCCAGGCCATCCTCTGGGCCTTTATCACCGCCATGGTGGGAACTTTTACTCTGGCTGCGGCCGTTCAGGGTTGGTTTCTGACCCGAGCCTCGGTCATCGAACGCCTGGTGTTGGGGGTGAGTGCCTTATTGCTCATCAAACAGGGCCTAATCAGCGATCTGGTTGGGCTCCTGCTTTTCGGGATCATTTTCATAATGCAGAAGCGAAAAGCATTGGAGAACGTATGAAACGATGCCTGGCGCATCGGAAGGAGGTCGTTATGGAACGAAGATTTCGTTTCGCGCTGATTGGGTTGTTCGCTCTCACTCTGCTGTTGCCGTCCCTTGTTTCAGCGCAAACCTTCCCTGAGAAGCCCATAAGCTTAATCGTACCCTTCCCCGCCGGAGGTGCCCCAGACATCTTCGCGCGAGCCTTAGTAGAGGCGGTTAAGAATCACCTGCCTAAGCCAGTGGCGGTCATAAACCGGCCTGGCGGGGCGGGAACGATTGGCATCTCGGAATTAATCCAGTCTGCACCGGACGGGTATAAAATCGGTTTGGGAGCTGTGGCTCTTTTCGCCGTTCATCCCCACATGACCTCCCTTCCCTACCGGACACCCGACGATTATTTAGCGGTGATGAAGTTAGGAACCCTCCAAGTCACCTTCTTTGCTCGCAGTGATGCCCCTTGGAAAGATGCCAGAGAGGTGATTGAGTATGCCCGGGCCAACCCGGGCAAGTTGAAGGTTGGAGTTCCCGGCTTGGGCACGATTCTCCATCTCGATTATGAACACCTCAAGCTTCTGGCCAAGATCGACCTCACCACGGTCCCTTTTGAAGGGCCGCACCAGATCCCGGCCCTTCTTGGAGGGCATGTGGACCTCGCCCTGGCTCATCCAGCCCCCATATTGCCTCATGTGAAGCCTGGAAAAATCAAGGTACTGGGCGTATTCCAGCATAACCGCAACCCGCTCTTCCCTGACGCCCCAACATTTAAAGAGATCGGTTATGACATTACCCTCGGAGTCTATTATTCCCTTATCCTTCCCAAAGGAACTCCTCAGCCGGTGGTGAAGGTTATTCATGATGCTTTCAAAAAGGCCCTTGAAGAGCCTTCTTTCGTGGCCCTCATGAAGATGAGTTCGGTTGATGTGGATTATCAAGGGTCCGAGGCTGTGACCAAAGAACTCTGGGATTCTTACGAGCAGTGCGGCAAGCTTGTTGAGTACCTCGGCCTGAAAAAGAAATGATATCAGCGCCCGCGCCAGGCTTCAGGCCTCAAGTCCCAGGTTCCAGGTTTCGGGTCGCAGGCCACAAGTTTCCGGGCTCGGATTTCAAGTTTTATTGTTTTTTAGGCTGTGACTTGCGACTTGAATCTTGAGACTTTATTGGAGGATGGCATGAGCCAAGAACTAAAAGACCGCAAAGCCCTTTCCCCGCCGGGTATGCTCAGCCTGCCCACGGACGTGACCCGTCTACCCAACGGGAATACCTTGATTACTGATGGCGGAGACTGGGCAGGATTCGGCAGCGAGGTGATTGAGGTGGACCCGCTGGGCCGGATTGTATGGATGTATGATCATGAGTTGATTTTTGCCCACAGCGCCAAGCTCACTGCTAGGGGGAACATCTTGATCTCGGATACAACCAACAACCGGATCATCGAGGTGAACCGTGAGGGGAAACTCGTCTGGACCTCGGAATCCTGGCGGAACGGGTCGGGAACCTTAAGTGACGGAAGCCGTTTTGATTATCCGAATGACGCCGAAGAGACCCCCGAAGGGCGGATCCTGGTCTCTGACCGGAACAATGACCGGGTTGTGGAATTCGACCGGGATGGACGAATCTTCTGGGTCTACGATAAGTTGATCCGCCCCCACAATGCCGACAGGCTGCCCAATGGGAATACCATGGTGGCTGACTCGGAGGCTAACATCGTAAAAGAGATAGACCCCAAGGGGAATATGGTTTGGTCCTATGGAGACGGCTCCAC
This sequence comes from uncultured Syntrophaceae bacterium, assembly GCA_964421095.1. Lineage (GTDB taxonomy): Bacteria > Desulfobacterota > SM23-61 > SM23-61 > SM23-61 > CAYQWO01. Next base: position 5,197 of record CAYQWO010000105.1, on the reverse strand, counting down.
CAAGACGCTTCACTGGCCGCGGGATGCGGACCGGTTGCCCAACGGAAATACCTTGATCGCCGACTCCAAGAATCATCGGGTCATCGAAGTTGACCGACGGGGGAGGGTGGTTTGGTCCTACTACACTCATCATCCGAGCCATCCCTACGACGCAGACCCCCTTTCCAACGGCAATATTCTCATCTCCAATCAATTCTTCCATGCCGCCATGGAAATTGACCCGGCCGGCAATGTGATCTGGCTTTTCCGCAATTTCCGGAGGGTCAAGCCGATCCCTTCCCGCCTCCTCAACCCTGGATTTGAAGAAGAGGCTTATCCAGGGGCAGGTTATCCTCAAGGGTGGTGGACCTGCAACTTGATCAGCGAGGGGGGAGGAAAGACCCTCTGGGACTCGCAAATCTCTCACAGCGGGAAAAGAAGCGCGGCCATCGAATATGATCGCGGGGGCTCCATCTGGTGGCAACAAACGGTTCAGGTGAAAGGGGGGCGGCCGTATAAGCTCTCTGCCTATATCAAGACGGAAGGGGTGGAAAAATTCGTCCAGGTCCAATTGGCCTTCGTGGATGAAATGAGTAGATTTCTCCATGAGCTCAAGGCCCTTCCCGGAACCCCTGCCATGAAGGGCACGAACCACTGGAGCCCAGCGGAACTGGAGATTCGCTCCCCGGAGAAGGCCACTGCGGTTGATTTCCGCTGCCTGATCACCGGCAAAGGAAAAGTCTGGTTTGATGATTTGGACTTCTTTGAGATCCCCTGGGAATGATCCCTTGCGGGGATCTCAAAAGATTAAAAGGAGGTGGCTATATGAAGAATCGCGGAAGAAGGCAGATGGTTGTGTTAATGGTGGGCTTCGTCCTCATCATGGTTATGTGTACCCCGGTAGCCGGGTATGCCCAAGAAAAAATAAAATATCCACTCAAACCCATTACCATTATCGAACCTTGGGGGGCGCAGAGCTGGGGCTTCTTGCAGGCCCAAGAACTCGCCGCTGCCCTTGAACCCCTTCTCGGTCAGAGGGTCATCGTCCAGGCTAAATCAGGCGGTGCCTCGGCTGTCGGGACAAAAATCGTGAAGGAATCCCGTCCTGATGGTTACACGCTGCTCCATGCCTGGATCGCCGGGTTTGTCATGGTCCCTTTGCAGGAGGCAAACCCTGGCTACGACGTCTTCAAAGATTTTGATTTTCTTGCCTATTTCACTGAAAGCCCAGTAGTGGCCATCAGCCGAACGGATAAGCCATGGAAGACTTTAGCGGAATATGTGAATTATGTGCGGGCCAACCCTGGCAAGAGTTATGCCTTTAGCGGGGGGCCGGCGCTATCCATCCATTCTCTGTGCGGTGGGGAAGTGTTCCACAATGCGGGAGTCAAGGTGAAGGGTATTTTCTACGATGATGCGGCAGCCGCCGGGGCTGCTATGTTAGGCGGAGATACGGATGTTGCCATGGACAGCTTTGGGACTCTTCGCCGTTATGGAGATCAGGTGAGAGCCGTTGGAGTATTCGGCGAGCACCGCTACCCTGGTTTCGAAAACATTCCTACCATTGCGGAACAAGGGTTGAAGGCGCCCACGGTCCGCTCCTGGTCAGGAATCGTGGCCCCCAAAGGATTGCCCGAGGAGGTACGAAATAAGCTGATCCAGGCTTTGAAGCAAGTTTTAACCAACAGCGACTTCCAGGCTAAGATTTTGAAAAATCTCCAATGGTTTGTCATTTATAAAGATCCTCAGGGAATGATAGATATGGTAAAGACAAGCCTGGAGCAGATGAAGGGTCCCATTGAACGAATGAAAGAGCGCCAGAAGCAGAAATGAATTAGAGGGGTCCGGGGGAAAAATTCTTCCGGACCCCCCACGAAGGGCTGGTCCTTTTATGATTGGTTCAAGAAAGCTCGAGCTAAGCGGCGGTCTATTTTTTTTCGTTTTCGGGCTGGTTCTCTATCTGCTTGCCAGACGCCTGGAAATCCCCGGTGGTGCTGGCTGGATGATCGATACCGGGGTCTGGCCAAAGTGGATCGGGATTTTGATGATCTTTCTGAGCCTAGGCATGATGATTCAGGCCCGCACACTGCCATTGAAGCAAATTGCTTTCATGCCCAGATTGTGCTCATGGGTTCTATTGGGAAGTTTTGTCATTTATAATCTCCTCCTACCCCTCCTGGGATATTTTATAGGTTCTATCTTATGGATGGTAGTTCTGGGTTTGGCTGCAGAAGAACGGAGGGTTCTTAAGCTTTTTGCCTTCGGGGCCGTTTCTGCGGTATTAGGGTATCTTATATTCTGGAAGATCCTGATGGTTCCCTTACCCGTGGGCAGCCTGGAGAGGCTTTGGGGAATAGACTACCTTATTTACCGATAGATAATAACCTCTGGGTTCCTATTATGGTTAATGGGGAGGATTTCCGTCCGCAAACATAAGGAGATGAGGGTGTGGCAGGATCATTGGTTGACGCCCTGATGGTCATTCTTTCAAATCCCTATCATATAGCCCTTATTGTTGGTTCGGTGGCGGCTGGGAATCTTATTGGGGTCCTTCCTGGCCTCGGGGTCATTTTCGGCATTGTCGTTCTTCTTCCCTTTACCCTAAGGCTTCCCCCGGAGGTTGGGATTGTTACCTTGATGGCGATTTTTGTTGGCGCGGCCACTGGAGGCGGATGGACGGCAGCCTTAATCGGAATACCGGGTACACCCATGGCTGTAGCTACCCTGTTTGACGCTTACCCGATGGCGAAGAGAGGACAGGCTCGAGAAGCCCTCGGCTATGTGGTCACCGCCTCCGTGTTTGGAGGAATTTTCAGCGCCCTGATCTTAACTTTTTTCTCGCCCTATCTCGCCCGTATCGCGCTTAAATTTGGACCACCCGAGTATGTATTGCTGGTCACCCTGGGGTTAGTAACCATTGCCTTTGTCAGCCGGGGGACGTTCATTAAAGGAGTTTTAACCGGGCTTTTAGGGTTGGCCATATCGACTGTGGGAACTGACCTGGCGACCGCTCTGCCGCGGTTTACTTTTGGGATATCAGAGCTGAGTATGGGGTTTGGCCTGATTCCCGTCCTCCTTGGCCTTTTTGCCATCCCCGAAGTAATATCCTTGTTGGAGACGGAAAAAGCATCCCTCAAGGTTCCTGAAGGGAAATTTCTGCCTAAGTGGCCAACCTGGAGTCATTGGCGAAATCAGATGTCAGCATATATAAGATCTTCCCTTATTGGAACCGCGATCGGAGCGCTACCGGGCGCTGGGGCCGACATCGCCAGTTTCATAAGCTATGCCGAAGAAAAGAGGGCTTCCAAACATCCGGAGCTCCTCGGCACAGGGAGGCCGGAAGGGATCATTGCCTCCGAGGCCTCCAATAATGCCGTCACCGGAGGGGCTTTGATTCCCACCCTAACCCTGGGAATTCCGGGCGATGCGGCCACAGCCATCATCATGGGGGTTCTCTACATGCATGGGCTTTCCCCTGGGCCTGATCTTTATACTCAAAGGGGAGACCTGTTAGCTTACATCTACGTGGGAATGCTTTTCGCGAATGTGGTCATGCTTTTCATGGGAATGTATTTATCGGGGCCATTCTTGGTTTTCCTCAAGTTAGAGAAAGGTTTTATGGTGCCCGCGATTATGCTGCTCTGCATGCTGGGAGTCTGGGCCATCCAGACCTCCATGTTCGACTTGTGGACGATGCTGGGCTTCGGCCTGCTTAGCTACTTCCTCCGGAAGCTGGAAGCCCCTCTTTCCCCCATCATTCTCGGGTTCATTCTGGGGCCTCTCTTTGAGCAGAACTTCAGGCGGGCCCTCACCATGTCGGAGGGAAGTGCCACCATTTTCGTAACGCGGCCTTATTCCTTAATGGTGATTGGACTCTTAATCATCGTCTTGTGGGGAGCCTATAGAAGTTCCCAGAGAATCAGAGCCGCTTCCCAGGAAACTTCTTCAGTATAGGGCCAAAGAATGATTCGGGAAACACTGGTGAAAGATCGATTTTTGAAAATCTGTTGACAAGATTGGAGGATCTACTCTGCAGAATCAGGAAAGAATGCCAGTAAGTAACATTCCCCCCTATGGAGGAAAGCTCATCTGGTTGGTGGAGGAAGGGGCGGAGGCAAAAGAACTTTCAGAGAGGGCCGCCTCTTTCCCTAAATTACTCTTATCCCCGCAGGAATCGAGCGATCTGGAGATGATGGCCACTGGCGTTTATAGCCCGCTCCGGGGCTTCATGGGCCAAGAGGATTATGTGAGCGTTCTGTTCAAGAAAAGGCTGCCTTCAGGCCTGCCCTGGACGATTCCCATTACCCTGGCCACCTCCCCATCCAGGGCATCGAAGCTGAAAAAAGGGACAGAGGTAGCTCTCTCTACCCCCTCTGGTAACCTTCTGGGCATTCTCCGGCTGGAAGAAAAATTTCCTTGGGACAAAGAGAAGGAAGCCAGGGAAGTTTTTGGCACAGAGGACCGGAAACACCCGGGAGTGGCCAGTCTTTTCCACCGGGGGGAAGTGCTGTTAGCTGGACCCGTACGTGTTTTGCTCCGGCCGGCTTCTGACTTTCCTCGCTACCGGCTCGACCCCAGGGAGACCCGGGACCTTTTTGTCAGGAAAGGGTGGAAGCGCATCGTTGGTTTCCAGACCCGCAACCCCATCCACCGCGCCCACGAGTACATCCTGAAGTCCGCCCTGGAGACGGCTGACGGAATCTTCCTCAACCCTTTAGTGGGCGAGACCAAAAAAGACGACATTCCAGCTGAGCTGCGGATGCGCTCTTACGAAGTTCTCCTGAAGAATTATTTTCCGGCGGAGCGGGTGGTCTTGGCCGTTTTGCCGGTCTCCATGAGATACGCAGGTCCGAGGGAAGCGGTGTTTCACGCCATCATCCGGAAGAACTTCGGCTGCACTCATTTTATCGTCGGCCGGGACCATGCCGGGGTTGGGAACTATTACGGACCTTTCGATGCCCAGCGCATTTTCGATGAGTTCAAGCCTAGCGAGATCGGTATTCAACCTTTATTCTTTGATCGCACCTATTATTGTTATCGCTGTCAGAGCATGGCCTCGGCCAAGACTTGCCCTCATGGGGAGGAGCATCACTTATCCCTCACTGGAACGAAGGTACGGTCCATGTTGAGCAGAGGGGAAAAGCCAGCCCCTGAATTTTCCCGGCCGGAAGTGGTGGAAGTCTTGTTGGAAGGCTTATCATCCATCAAACCTTGAGCC
>CAYQWO010000104.1:0-9658 GCA_964421095.1 uncultured Syntrophaceae bacterium | reverse complement strand
CCGGTGTCCTTGGCCTGGCTAGACGATGGGGACGGGCCTGAATTTTTCTAAGGTACAATAAAAAATTGTAGATGTAAAGAAAAATATCCGATATAATAAATGTTATGGAAAAATCGAAGAAAATACTGCTCCTTTGGGGGGTCTCCCTTTTCTTTCTAATTTCTTTCGGGCCCACTTTTGCTGATGCCGAGCTTTATAAATACATCGACAAGAAGGGAACCATCCATTTCACGGACAGGTATGAATCCATTCCCCAGGAGTATCGAGACCAGATAAAGGTTATTAAAGAACCCGCTCCGCAGGCCCCACCCCAGCCAGTAGAGGGACTGGAGGGGAAAAGAAAAGGGGCAGGGGAGGCCGAGGGGCAGGCCGAAAAAGAAATGAGAGAAATAGAGGAATGGAAAAAGAGAGAAGCGGAGATAAAGGCGGCCCGGGAAAAAGAGGCGCGAGAAAAGGAGGCCCTTGAAAGGAAGCTTAAAGCCCGCCAGGAAAAAGAAAAGGAAATCGAAGAACTGAGAAGGCAGATTGAAGCCAAGCAAGCCGAACAAAGAACCCTCTACAGTAACCCGATGCTGGTCCGTGATCGAAACCAATTTATTCAGTTGAATCAGGAAATAAATGAGCTCTACGAGCAGATCAAGGTACTCCAAAGCCAACTCGATGCGGAAGAATAGAAATAACCTTTCCTAAGGCGGGAGGACTCGACCTCACGATTCCCGGCCTTCCCATTCCCCAACCACCCCAATATTTTCATCTTTTCCCATTTCATATATAATTGGCCCATTCGCTTTTGCACCCAAAGGAGGAAAAAAGCCATGGCGATTCAATTCTTTCGTGAGGAGCACGAAATATTTCGCCGTTCGCTGCGTAGCTTTCTGGAGAAGGAGGTTAAACCCCATCTGGACGAATGGCGAAAAAATCGCGAGATTCCCAGGGATATTTGGCGGAAGATGGGGGCACAGGGGTTCATCGGCTACTGGCTGGATGAAAAATATGGGGGAGTGGGTGCGGATTTTCTTTACTCGGTGGTCCTCATCGAAGAGATGCATCGCTCCGGAGCCTGGGGACTGGCTGCGGGCGTTGGGGTCCACAACGACATCGTTATGCCGTACATCGACATCCTCGGGACCGATGAACAAAAGATGCGCTGGCTGCCCAAATGTTGCACTGGCGAGTTCGTTGCGGCCATTGGCATGACCGAGCCAGGTGCGGGCTCAGACCTCCAGGCTATCCGCGCCACTGCAACCCGCGATGGAGATGCGTACGTGATCAATGGCCAGAAGACCTTTATTACGAATGGATACTGCTGCGACCTAATCGTACTGGCGGTAAAGACCGACCCCCGCGCCCAGCCACCCTACAAGGGAGTCTCGCTGATCGTCGTGGAGAAGGAAACGCCGGGGTTTATCAAGAGTCGCAAGCTGGAAAAAATGGGTCTCCATGCCTCCGACACAGCCGAACTTTTCTTCGAAGATTGCCGTGTCCCGGCGACCAACCTGCTCGGCCGGGAGGGCGATGGCTTTGTGCCCATGATGCGCAACCTGCAGCAGGAACGGTTGGTCTCCTGCCTGGGAGCCATCCTGAGCGCGGAGCGCATGCTGGAGATCACCGTCGAGTACTGCAAGACCCGGACAGTCTTTGGCAAGCCGGTCTCCAGACACCAGCATAACGCCTTCAAGATCGTCGAGATGGCTACCCAGATTGAGATGGCCAAGGATTTTACTTACCACCTGGTGCTGGACCATCTGGAGAAAAAGGATATTACCAAAAAGGTTTCCATGGCCAAATGGTACAACGCCGAGCTGGCCAACCGGGTGGCCTACGATTGCGTGCAGCTCCATGGAGGCTATGGGTACATGGATGAATATGAGATCTGCCGCGACGCCCTGGACGTGCGCATGGGTTCAATCGCGGCCGGCACGACGGAAGTGATGAAGACGATAATCGCCCGGATGATGGGACTCTAGAAATTTCGGATTGGGGAATGCGGATTGCAGAATAAAAAAATTCCAAAGGCCGTTTTAACTTCAATGTCGTCCGGTGGCCCCATTTTTAGGCCGAGATTTTCTTTTGGCGAAATTAAAAAAATTTCAATTTGGCCAAAATCTTCTTGACATGACAGAATCGCTATAATATTGTCAGTTTAGGTTCATGGATCGCTGACGAAGAGGCACTCCCTTTAGCAAAGGATTATTATAAAGATTCCACCTTCCACCACGGAGCTTTCCCTGGCCACCTTAGGGAATAAAACTTTACCATGGCGATTGAGTTTGCCCGGCGAGGCCCGCAGAAGGGCGTGGGGCCTCAAACGGGTGCCAGAGAAAGAAAGGATTCTCCCATGCTAAATCAAGAAGTCCTGAAAAAGTTTTCCTCCATCCTCGGCCCAGAGCGGCTGAAGACGTCCAAGGAAGACCTGCTGACCTACGCGTACGACGCCTACGTTCTGGAGTACCTTCCGGAGGCGGTCCTTTTTCCCAAATCGACGCAGGAAGTTTCCGAGATCATGAAGGTGGCCAGCGCTCATAAAATACCCATTACCCCGCGAGGGGCGGGGTCCGGTTTGGGGGCTGCTGCTTTGGCCAAGAAGGGAGGGGTCATCCTTTGCTTCACGATGATGAACCGCATCCTGGAGATCAACGCCGCCAACCGCTACGCGGTCGTCGAACCCGGAGTGGTTGTTTCTGAATTTCAAAAGGAAGTGGAAAAATTAAACCTTTTTTATCCCCCGGACCCGGGTAGCGCCACAGTAGCCACGATGGGCGGAACGGTGCTGATGAATGCCGGAGGGATGCGCGGAGTCAAGTACGGTGTGACCCGTGACTACCTGATGGGGCTGGAGATTGTTCTCCCCTCGGGCGAAGTGATGAAGACGGGGAGCGTAACTGCAAAAGATGTTACGGGTTATGACCTCACTCGTCTGATCTGTGGTTCAGAGGGAACGCTCGCCCTGGTGACGAAGATCGTCGTCCGGCTTCTTCCCAAGCCCAAATCCAGGCGCACACTGCAGGCCATCTACAACCGGATCGATGACGCCGGAAACACGGTGGCCAAGGTCATCGAAGCCGGGATCATCCCGGCCACGCTGGAGTTGATGGATAAGAGGATCATTAAGGCCCTGGAGGATTTTGCCCATTTGGGTCTTCCCCTGGATGCGGAGGCGATCTTGCTGATCGACGTGGACGGAGACCTGGAGACGACGGAGAAGCAGGCCACGCTGGTGGCGGATTTTTGCAAGAGCTTGGGGGCCCGGGATGTCCGCGTCTCCCAATCGGAAAAAGAGAACGAACAGCTCTGGATCGCTCGTCGGTCCGCTTTTGGGGCGGTGGCCCGCATGCGCCCCACCTGCGTGATCGAGGATGCCACGGTACCGGTTAGCTACCTGACCTCGGCCCTCAAAAAAATCATCGAGATCTCCGAGCGGAACCGGGTGCAGATCGCGGTTTTAGCCCATGCCGGGGATGGAAATCTCCATCCGCTGGTCCTCTGCGATCAACGGGATCAGGAGGAGATGGAGCGCGTGGAAAAGGCCATGGAGGAGATCGTGGATTACGCGATGTCGGTTGGGGGTACGCTTTCGGGGGAGCATGGCATCGGCATCGCCAAGGCCAAGTATCTACCCAAACAGTTAAGCGGAACGGCCCTGGAGATGATGCGGGCCATCAAAAAGACCTTCGATCCCCAAGGGATTCTGAACCCCGGCAGTTTTCTGGAGTATGCGGCATGATCGCCCAAGGGCTTAAAGAAGAAGTGCACAGTTGTATCAAGTGCGGGCTTTGCCTTACGCCCTGTCCGGTGTATAAGCAGCTTTACTTCGAGGGAGCGTCGCCACGCGGAAAAGTGCAGCTGATCAAGAACGTCCTGGAAGGAAAGTTAGAACCCTCGGCAAACTTTCATCGGCTTCTTTTCACCTGCCTGCTCTGCGAAACCTGCACGGTGAATTGTCCCAGCGGTCTGAAGGTGGATCGCCTGATGAAAGCCATGCGGGCCGAACTTCTGGAGAAGTTTGGTCTGCCATGGCAAAAACGGATGCTTTTCCACCTCCTGGTGAGTGACCGCTTGTTGCCATTCTTCCTATTCTGGGGGCGAAATTTTGGAAACCCCCTCCTTCCGCTGCTGCCCAAGAGCGGCAAGATCGGAACCATTCCCTATTCCAAGCTTCCGCGTCTGAACCGGAAGACTTTGCGGGAGCAATATCCTGAAATCATCTCCGTACCCGATCCCCAAGCTCGCGTGTTATATTTCACGGGTTGCGCAACGAATTATCTTTTCGAAAGTGTGGGCCGGGCGGTAATCAACGTTTTGCAGCGTCTGGGAGTGGAGGTAATCATCCCCCCGAGACAGATGTGTTGCGGTCTGCCGATCTTCCTCGCCGGCGCCCGAAAAATGGCCCTGAAGAATGTCCGCAAGAACCTGGAGGTTTTCCACCGCGACGACGTCGAGGCGGTGATCGTTGACTGCGCCACCTGCGGGGCAGCTCTAAAGAAGGAATATCCCCATATTTTGGAAGAGATGGGCGAAAACCCGGAGGTGGCCCGGGCTCTGGCCCGAAAGGTCCTGGACATTTCCCAGTATCTGGTTAGCTTCGACTTAGAAAAACTGCTTCGACCGGTTGGAGCCCGGGTGACTTATCATGACCCCTGCCATCTCCTGCGGAGCCAAGCGGTGAAAGAAGAGCCTCGAGATTTGCTCCGGCGCATCCCGGGTGTGCAATTTTTGGAAATGGCCGGAGCCGACGTATGCTGCGGCGGCGGCGGGACGTTCCAGTGGGAACATCCCGAAGTGGCTGCGGGCATCAGCAGGAAAAAAGTGCAGTGCATCAAAGAGACCGGGGCTAACATTGTAGCCTCCGGCTGTCCGGGATGTCGCCTGCAGATTTACGGGAGCCTCGGGGAGGATTCTATCGAGACCCTTCACCCTGTGGAGTTAGTCGCCAGAGCTCTATCCTAATTTCAAGGAGCCGGCGGTGGAAACTCGGCCAAAGAAAATAGACCGGCCATGAACGTGGATTTGGAAGTCAGAAAGTTGAGGCTCGGGGAGAAGGTCAAGAACCTTCGTCTCCAGAAGCGTTACACCCTGCGGCAGGTTTCGGGGGAAACCGGCCTTTCCATTGCCCTGTTGTCTCAGGTCGAAAACAACGCAGTTTCTCCACCTGTGGCGACCCTTCTGCGGATCGCCAGGGCGCTGGAGGTAAACATCAGTTATTTTTTCCGCGAGGAAGAATCGAAAGAACGGGCCGTGGTGGTGCGCAAGGATGAACGGCGGAAGGTCTTCCGCCGCCTGCCAGCCCAGCATATGGAGAGTGGGTATACGTACGAGGCTTTGGCCTACACGAAAAACGCCAAGCACATGGAACCTTTTCTGGTGGAATTTGAGCCCAAAAAGAAGGAAGAAATCGCCTTCTTAAACCACCGCGGCGAGGAGTTCCTCTTCCTATTCCGGGGTCGATTGGCCTTCCATTACAATCAGGAAGAGATTGTCTTGGAGGCTGGAGATAGTTTGTATTTTGAGGCAGACGTGCCCCACGCTTTTCGGGCCCTGCGGGGTAAGAAGGCCCAAGCAATCGTAGTGGTTTATTCAGAAGAAGAATAGCGGTCAGCAATCAGCGGTCAGGAAATAGCGATTGGCAACCAGCAATCAGTCAAATTATATTTTGGCTGACCGCTGAGAGCTGACAGCTGATTGCTTTTCTGCTGATGGCTGAAAGCTGACAGCTCTTCAAAGGAGTCTTCCAATGATCGAAATCCGGATTCATGGCCGGGGAGGGCAGGGCGCCGTAATCGCCTCGGAGGTTCTGGCTTCGGCTTTTTTCAAAGAGGGGAAGTACGTGCAGGCCTTCCCGGCTTTTGGGGTAGAGCGTCGTGGCGCTCCCGTGGCTGCCTACACTCGGGTGGATGACCAACCCATTCGCATCCGCCACTTCATCTATGAACCTGACCATATCATCATTCTCGACCCTACCCTCATCGAGAGCACGCCGGTGGATTCGGGCCTGAAGGAAAATGGCTGGATCATCATTAATACGGACCGCCCCCCGAAATCCTTCGGGCGCTTTTCCCGGTTCCGAGTGGCCACGGTCGATGCCAATCGCATCGCCCTGGAACACAAGCTGGGCTCTCCCACGGCGCCAATCGTGAATACGGCTATCTTAGGGGCCTTTTCTAAAATTACCGCCATGGTCTCCATCGATGCGGTGATCGAAGCCGTGAAAGAATTCGTACCCACGAACAAAGTGGGGAATGCGGCAGCGACGAAAGAAGCCTACGAAAGAGCAATCGCCTAAAACAGCAGTCAGCAATCAGCGGTCAGCTTTCAGCAGGAATGTTTTTGCTGATAGCTGAGCGCTGAAAGCTTTAAGGAGTGATTATGTCCAACCAGATCCCGTTGATATATGAAGGAGATATGCCCTATCAACCCATCTCTCTCGGCTCCATGGAATGGAACAAGACCGGGAGCTGGCGCTACCTGCGGCCGCGGTTCGAAAATAAAATTCCTCCCTGCAACGAGGGATGCCCGGCTGGCCAGGATGTCGAGGGGGCCATGGTTCTGATCGGGAAGGGCAAATTCTTGGAAGCCTGGGAACTTCTTAAACAAGAGAATCCCTTTCCGGCGGTTTGCGGGCGAGTCTGCTACCATCCCTGCGAATCTTCCTGCAATCGAGGAGATTTCGACGAACCTCTGTCCATCAACGCTCTGGAGCGCTTCATGGCCGACATGGCCGCGAAACATGGCCGGAGGTTGTCCGGGAAACGGGAAAAGCGGCCAGAAAAAGTAGCCATCGTTGGGTCTGGCCCTGCCGGATTGACCTGTGCCTATCACCTGGCCCGCATGGGGTACGGGGTTACCGTCTATGAGGCATTTCCGGTTCTGGGCGGAATGCTCCGGGTCGGGATTCCAGAATATCGCCTCCCCAAGAAAGTGCTGGAGGAAGAGATTGACCAGATCCTGGAGCTGGGAGTGAAGGCCGAGATCAACGCCCGCCTGGGGGCAGATTTTTTGTTGAGCGACCTGAAAGAATACCGGGCCATATTCCTGGCCTTGGGCAATCATCAAGCCAAAAGTTTGGGGATTCCAGGGGAAGGAGCCCAGGGGATCATGAGCGGGGTAGAATTTTTGAGGATGGTCAGCTTGGGCAAGGAAGTGTTCCTGGGAAAGAGAGTGGCCGTGATCGGTGGGGGAAATACGGCCATTGATGCGGCGCGCTCGGCTTTACGTCTGGGGGCCAAACCCTTTATTCTCTACCGGCGGACGCGGGAGGAGATGCCGGCCTTTGCCAGCGAGGTTCTGGAAGCGGAGGAGGAGGGCATTGAGATATCCTTTTGGTTTCTCCGGTGCGGGTAATTGCCGAAAACGGGAAAGTGAGCCGGCTGGAGTGCGTGAGAAACCGGCTGGGACCCCCGGATGAAGACGGCCGGCGGCGGCCTGTGGAAATCAAAGGTTCCAAGTTTTCCCTCGAGGTCGAGCAAATCATCTCGGCCATTGGGGAAGAAGCAGATCTTTCCGCCCTGCCCAAAAAGATCGGAATCAAAGATAACACAATTATGACCGACGAGCGGGGAGCCACCCAACTGGCGGGAATCTTCGCCGGTGGGGATATCATCCAGCAGCCACGCACGGTCGTCCATGCCATCGGTTCCGGAAAGCGGGCGGCGATCTTCATCGACAGTTACCTAAAGGGGGCAAAATGGGAGGGCCTCTTCGATGGCCTGCGCATCGGTGAGCGCGGAAGCCTTTCGATGAAACGATACTTGCAAGAAGAAAAGGAGCTCGTCCCGCTGAGTTCGAAGACGGTGCGCCTCAAGGACCTGAACCTGGATTATTTCGATTATAAGAAACGGAAAAAGATGCCGAAAGCCCAGATCTCCAAGCGCCTCGGGTCCTTCGAAGAAGTGAACCTGGGCTTTTCCGAAGAGATGGCCAGGGAAGAGGCCAACCGTTGTTTCAACTGCGGGGTCTGCAACCTTTGCGATAACTGCTACATCTTCTGCCCGGACGTGGCCATTCACAAGCAGGCAGAGGATGAGCTCAACATCATAGACTATGATCACTGCAAAGGATGCGCGATCTGCATGGAAGAATGCCCCCGGGATGTCATCGTCATGGAGGAGGAAGCAAGATGAAGAAGATCATGGTGGGCAATCATGCGGTTTCCTGGGGCGTCATGCTGGCCCGGGCTGAGGTAATCTCGGCGTATCCCATCACGCCGCAGACGACCATTGTGGAGGAACTCTCCGTGCTCTGTGCGGATGGCAGATTAAAGGCCAGATTTATCCCGGTAGAATCGGAACATTCCGCCATGGCCTGCTGTATTGGTGCTTCGGCTGCGGGCGTCCGCACCTTCACCGCCACTTCGTCCCAGGGATTGGCTCTGATGCATGAGATGCTCCACTGGGCCAGCGGAGCCCGGCTGCCCATTGTCATGGCCAATGTAAACCGGGCTTTAGGTTCTCCCTTCAACATCTGGGGCGAGCAGAGCGACAGCCTGGCCCAGCGGGATACGGGCTGGCTGCAACTTTACTGTGAGAATAATCAAGAGGTTTTGGATACGGTCATTCAGGCCTTTAAGATTGCCGAAGAGATCCTCCTGCCGGTGATGCTGGTCCTCGATGCTTTTACCCTTTCCCATACCGCCGAAGCCGTGGATATTCCCGACCCGAGTCTGGTAGATAATTTTCTTCCCCCCTATCAGGCTACACTCCGCCTGGACCCTAGAGAGCCCCGTTCTTTTGGGTGTCTGGCCCCACCGGAATATTTGATGGAGTTCCGGTACAAGATGCACCAGTCCATGCTCCAGGGAAAAGAGGTCAGCCGTAAGGTCGATGAAGAGTTTGGCCGGAATTTTGGCCGAAAATATGGGTTGATTGAAGCCTACCGTTGCGCAGGAGCGGATGTAATTTTAGTGACCTCTGGATCGGTGGCCGGCACGGCGCGAGTCGCCGTGGACAGCCTGCGGGACAAAGGGCGAAAGGTGGGCCTGGTGAAAATCCGCCTCTTCCGTCCCTTCCCCAAGGATGAACTCTTAGAAGTGGTTCGCGAGGCGGAGAAAGTGGCGGTCCTGGACCGGAGCTTATCTCTCGGAGTCGGGGGCTTCTTCGCTCAGGAAATCCGGGCTGCTTTTTGCAATGAAAAAAAACATCCTCCCATCTTCAGCTATATTACCGGATTGGGGGGAAGAGATGTAACCATGCAGATGTTGAATGATGTATTTTATCAGACCTACCAGCTTTCCGACCCACCGGAGCAGAGCCTGTGGATCGGCATGAGGAGGTAGCCATGTACGAACCAAGGGAATTGATGTACTCGGGTCATTTGGCTTGCGCAGGTTGCGGGGCGACCATCTCCATGCGTTATGCTTTAAAGGCTCTGGGCGAACAAACTGTCCTGGTGATTCCAGCTTGTTGCTGGTCGATCATCAGCGGGCCTTTCCCTTACACAGCTATTCGGGTTCCTCTGATTCACACGGCCTTCGAGACGGGCGCCGCCACTGCTTCCGGCATCAAAGCGGGTCTGGAGATGCGGGGGGATACGGAAACGACAGTGGCGGCCTGGGTGGGGGATGGGGGCACCTTCGACATCGGCATACAAGCGCTTTCAGGTGCGGCCGAGCGGAATGACGACATCATCTACTTCTGCTACGACAACGAGGCCTACATGAACACGG
>CAYQWO010000103.1:0-9662 GCA_964421095.1 uncultured Syntrophaceae bacterium | reverse complement strand
TGACCGTATTGGCTTTTGATCAGTGGTTTAATTCCCCCGCTTTTCAGGATCGTCATTACATAATCTGATAACGGTTGCGCCTGGGCGGTGGCGCCGGCCGTCTCATTGGTTACCAGGCCCGCGGTCAAATCGATTTTTAGGATATCCCCTTTCTTGACCAGGTCGTGGATGTGCGGGCATACCAACAGAGGAATACCCAGGTTAATGGCATTGCGGTAAAAGATCCGCCCGAATGAATCTGCCAGAATTGCCCCAACACCTGCCGCTTTCAAGGCCACCGCCGCATGTTCCCGGCTGGAGCCACAGCCAAAATTCGTGGAAGCGACAATAACATCTCCTGGTTGAAATTCTTTCGCGAGCCCAGGATCGGCCCCTTCCATTACGTGTTTGCCAACATCTTCGGGGTCGGTTAGTTCCAGGTAACGGCCAGGGTAAATCTGGTCGGTGTCAATATTTTTCCCAAATACAAATGCTCGCCCTCTAATCACCTTTTGCATATCTCAGCCCCCCAAAATCTAACCACAGAGGACGCAGAGCAATCCTGTGTAAGAAAATTCCTCTGAGATCTCTGTGGTTTCATGCCGATTCAAGGTACTTCGCAGGATCAGCAATTTTTCCTTCCAAGGCCGCGGCCGCCACTGCGGCAGGTGACCCGACGTAGATCTCAGCCTGCGGGCTGCCCATTCGTCCTGGAAAGTTGCGGCTGGCTGCGCTGATGCATGTTTCCCCGGCGGCCAGAATGCCCTGGTGGATCCCCAAGCAGGCGGCGCATCCCGGGGTGACGAAGGTGGCTCCGGCCTCCACTAAGGTTTGCATGTAGCCTTTGGCCATGGCTTCCAGCAATACTCCCTGCGAAGCCGGAACGACGAGAAACCGGGTTCCCCGATGAACCTTCTTCCCCTTTAAAATTCTGGCTGCAATTGCCAAGTCTTCCACCCGGCCTCCCGTGCAACTCCCCAGGAAAGCCTGCTGCACCGGCCTGCCGAGGAATTCCCTTAAAGGATGCGCGTTGTCAACACTATGGGGAGCCCCCAGCTGTGGCTCCAAATTGGACATATCGTAAGTATGCTCCGCCGCATATGGGTAGCCGGCATCTGTAAAGAAAATTTCGTAATCATGCTTTATGCGTTTATGCAAAAATTCTCGGGTAATCTCGTCCGGCTGAATATAGCTGGTTTTCGCTCCCATTTCCGTCGTCATGTTGCACAAGGTCATCCGTTCCGAGACGCCCAAGGTTTTGAGCAATGGCCCGCTAAATTCGACGCCCTTATACACCGCGGAATCAGCCCCCAAGTCCCCGATGACTTTGAGGATCACATCTTTGGCAAATACACCTTTCGGCAGCTTCCCTTCCAGGTGTATGCGGATGATTTCCGGAACCCGGAACCACAGCTTTCCGGTGATCATAATCGTGGCCAGGTCGGTCGCCCCCACACCCGTACCAAAGGCCCCGAAAGCGCCGTGGATGGTGGTGTGGGAATCCGTGGCCACCAACACCATCCCAGGGTAAACCAAACCCCGATCAACCATCACCTGGTGGCATACTCCTTGATCGACATCAAACAGCAGCTCAATGCCCTGGGCGCGGCAGAATTCGCGCATCTGTTTCTGGTTTTCCGCCTGCTGGATGGTCGAGGCGGGGGCGTAGTGGTCCAGGACGAAGGTGATCTTTTTCGGGTCGTGGACTTTTTTCCCGCCCATTTCGAAGAAGGACCGGATCGTCTGTAAATAAATGTCATTGACCTCGGCCAGATCCACCTGGCAATTCACGATCTCTCCGGTCGCCACCGAGGCTTTTCCCGCAGCTTTGGCCAAAATCTTCTCAATAGCATGCATTATATTTTCTCTCTAATCATCAGGGATGGCCCCTTACCCGCCCGATTGTCTGAGACGCTTCACACGTTCCCGAGCGAGATCGTACTCGAGCCAATCGTCAAGGAAAGTCCCAAGAGCCTCTCGGTAGAACCGAAGCGCACTTTTCTTATCCTGGGAGCCCTCGGCCCAGAAGCCTATCACTGTGAAGGCGGTAATTATGTTTTCAGGGTCTTCGCCTGCTTGTCTTCTAAGGGATTCTTCTGTTTGTCTTCCCAGGAGATAGTCGCAGATGGCGAGAAACCAGGGGTCACGGATATGGCGACCGTAGTTGTTCAGGCTTGCCTGCGCTTCAGCTTCTTGACCCTGATGGTGTAAGATCCCGGCCTCAAAGAGTCCGAGGCTCATGCGAACAGCGTTCTGCCGGCCTTCTGTTTCGAGAAACCTCCGCACATAAGCCAGAGCATCAGGCCAGACGCCGATGGCGGCAGTACAGTAGGCGAGGGTCGCCAGAATCATGCGGTTTTCGGCATCAATCTCAAGAGCCTTCTTGAGAACAACTCTCTTTTCCTCCAGAGGAACGCGAGCATCTGCAAGGCGTGCCCAGAGCGGAGCAAGCTCTTCCTGTCGCTTCTTTTTCATCTCAAGGGATTTCCGACTGATCGTTTTGAAGTGCTCCACTTGGGTAGCATACTCGACCCATTGGGCATCGGTACGCAAAATGTTGCGTCGCTTTTTCATTAGATCTTCCAGGCTTGCTCGGCTAAGAAAGAACTCCCATGAATCAGGATCGCCAGAAAGAGCAGCTTCCTGCAGCAGTTTTTCCGCTTCTTGGATTTTACCTTCTCGGGAACGCACCAGGCCGCTGATAAAGTATATCCAAGTTTTCTCCGCAAGGCTGTACCAACCCTTCAGGGCGCTATCGATGGAGACACTCCCTTCCAAGACCCTCGCCAGGTAGCCTTGAAATTCGGCAGAGCTCCTCCAGTCGGTTTCAAGGAGGTCCCGTTGGTAGGCACTCTTTTCACGCGTCCCTGAAATCCAGTCGATGAGCATCAACATCAGCCGGGCTTGGTTGTCTTTAGCATCCATGGACAGCGACTCGGAGAATCGTTGCCGTGCACCTCGATAGTCCCCGTTGCAGAAGTGGAGCATGCCGGCGGCTGTTACCAACTCCGGATGCAAGCTTTTCTTCAGCTTCTCGTCCACGAGGCGCATGGCCTCAGCCCAGCGTCCTTGTAAGGCTTTGTCTCGAGTCTTGGTGAGCGTCGCCTCAATGGAGAAATCGACTAAGCCATTCCATTTTGCCTGGCCGGCCTTGAGGTCCGTGAGAAGTTTTACGGCATCCGTGATGGGCAGGATCAGGCCAATGTCCCAAACAGGAGTGATCATCGGGACTGGTCCCTGAGTGAAGTCCATGGCCACAGCGGAGACAATGCCGATGGCCTTTCCCCTCGTGTCGATGACGGGTCCGCCACTATTCCCGCCGTGGAGCGAGGCGTCGATCTGGAACATATTTTCAAAGGTGCGACGAATATTTCCGGCAACCACGCTCACGTTGACCGTGTCCGTCTGGGTACGACTCCCCAATGGAAAACCTAAGGTGATCACTCGAGTGAGCTTGGGGAGCTTGCGGGGGTCCATTGCCAGGTCGAGGGGAATCGGAAGGAGGTCTGGCGGTACCTTCTCGATCTTGATCACCGCGAAATCGTCTTTGAGGGGTGAGGTGAAGACCTCGCGCGTGCGCCTCGAAGGTTTGGCCACTCCCGCGATCTGGAGAAAAGGGGATGTTTCGCTGCTGAACGCATTCTCGATAAAATAGATGTCACTTACATCCGGTCCTTCGATCATGCGGCCAGCCCGATTGAATGCCCTCTTTCCTTCGAACCACAGGAAAGTCCGGGAGCCGAACTTAGGGGACCCCCTGCGCATCCGAATGTGATCTACCGCAGCGGCAAAGTGGGGGTCCTCCAGCCAAGGGCAGGCGACATGGCGGCTGGTGAGCATATAACCATCCCGGTCCACCAGAAAGGCGGTACCCTCCGCAACATTCCGATAGACTCGCTCGCCGTTTGCTTCCAGCCAGTATTCCACAAGGAGGAAAGCCACGGACCGGGCGTACTGGTTAGCGTATCTCTCCAGGCTACTCTCTACGTCTTCTCTGTGATCCTTTAATTGGAACCAGGCAAAGAATACAAAGAGGAGAAAGGCTAACACAAGAATTCCAAGTGCTCGGACCCGTTTCTGCAGCCCGCGAATAATCCTTGCGGTTGGCGGCGGAGTAATAGTCTGGGAGGGCACGGTCACGGGGTACCGTAAGCCTTCCTGAATTCGCTCGATAGACTCCTTGATTTCCCCCATGGATTGCGGTCTGAGATCCGGGTCGTCGGCCAGCATCACCCGGAGCAGAACTTTTAACTCCGAAGGAAGATCAAGCTCTTCGATCTTGCCCAGATAGTCCACGGTCTCCAGGTCAGCCGAAAGGAGCTCCACGAACACTTTACCCAGGGACCAGATGTCGCTCCTGAAGTCCAGCGGCCGCTGGTTCACGATGTCAGGATGAGAAGAAAGCAGTTTTTGGAGCATGGGAGAAGGACGATCTAACAAAGGATCGATGAACCGGGAGAGCTTGTAATCAATCTTAATTCCGATCTCATCCTTTTTCCCCTTTACCGCTATGATGTCGTTGAGAATAAGGTGGGGGATGAAGTGTCCGTGATGGTGCAGTACTTCGAGAATAGAAGCCATCTGGTGAAACAGACCAAGGAGGAGCCCCAGGTCCCGAAGCCGTCCCCGTGCAAGAAGGGATCCCCAGCTTTCCGAGTCTATCCACTCACTAATCCGGTACCAAAGGCCGTCTGTGGTACGCTTGATCGCATGGTGACGGACAAAGCCCTCATCGGGCAGTTTCTTAAGCTTTTCAAGTTCCCACTCGAGGCGAGCAGCTACTTCCTCGTTTACCCCGGATTGAGGGGTGAAGAGACGGATCATTACGTGCTCTTGGGTGGGTTCATGGATGGCCCGGCAAAGGAAGCTCGAGTATCCTTCATGCAGCACATCAACGATACGGTAGTCATCAATATACCGGCGGCCTTCGCCGATCTCACTACCGCAGGACGGGCAGAGGGTTATTTCTTCGGCCACCGATTGTCCGCATGTGGGACAGAGTTTCATGGGAACCTTCTCTCTGGAGAATGGCTTATGGTTTGCTCGAGTCTCTTACTAACAAAAAGCATTACTTGTTTTAAACTGGTAGTGCTGCCTAATTTGAAGCAAGAAACGAAACACGTCCTCACAAACCAATTTTAGCATTTACGGGTGCACTTGTCGAAATCCAAAAAGCAGCCATTGACGATTCGCCTTTGCAGGACTTTTCTATGCTGTATTTTGCTAAAATCAAATTGGCTTGACAGGAAGCAAGAATATCCTTGACTTACTCAGAATATTGAGTAAATTTACTGAATGCATTAAGTAAATTGCTTACCGCCGGGTATACAGAATTTAGGCAAGAGTTCTACGGAAGGACATCAATTCGCCCTCGGGCTTATTCATAATCGTAAAATGGAGATTTAAAATGGAAGCCAAACCTGGTTACCTCAACCACCGCAAGCGGCTCAGGGAGCGGTTTCGAAAAAATGGAACCGAGGGGATGCACAACTACGAAATCCTCGAACTTCTCCTGACCTATGCCATCCCGCGGAAGGACGTCAAGCCCTGCGCCAAGGAATTGATCAAACGGTTCGGCGGCCTCTCCGGCGTACTCGATGCGAGTCCAAAAGAAATCGAAGAGGTTCTCCATATCGGTCCCATTTCGTCGACGCTCATCCGGCTGGTCAAAGAAATTTGCGGCGTCTATCTGGCTGAAAAAATGGAGTACCAGGATGTGCTCTCTTCCCCCCAGGCGGTCCTGGATTTCGCTCGTGTGAAACTTGCGGGCCATCCCCATGAAGCCTTTATGGTCATTTTTTTAAACGCCAAGAACAAGGTCTTGAACCACGCGATCATCCAGGAGGGAACGATCGATCGGGCGGTCATCTATCCGCGGCGCATTGTCGAGGAGGCTTTGTCGCGGCATTCGGCGGCATTGATCTTGGTCCACAACCATCCCAGCGGAGATACGGAACCATCCCCGGAGGATAAGCACCTAACGCGTTCGATCGTGGAGGCTGCCCGGACGATGGACATCCGGGTTTTAGATCATATTATTGTGGGCAAGGAGGGCTATTGCAGCTTTCGGGAGAGGCATCTTCTGCCCGCTACGGCGGAAGAAAGGAGCGTTAAGGGGGAACTCAAAATTCCTTGACTCCTTCAGGCGGCGGAGCAGATGCGCTTCCTGTCTTAGATAAGTTCCATATTTCTATGGCCGCACCTGGGACATATCATAACGTCCTCATCCATTTCTTTCTTAATTATTTCTCTCCAGGCTGAAAGAAACTGCGGATAGGGTCTCTCAAACTCAACGAAGATAAAATCATAAATCTGCCGGCAGTTCGGGCAATACAGGTCTCCGTAATAGCCGTATACTCCCTGCTTTTTGGCTTCCTCATCCGTGAGAACTGGGGGGTCGCCTTCCAGTCCTGCGTCAACTCGATTTCTCTGAAGCCTATGGGAATCCGTCGTCAATAAGGAACGACTGCCCTCCTCCAAAAGGTGCTTGTAAAAGGTGGCCATTTATCGAACTCCTTTCTCCTCAAGCAACGTTGAGAAAAATGAATCGCCCGTATTGAGCTGATCTCCCGAATGCTTGCTGACATTTTCTGCGGGGGATTGACAGGGAATGTCAATGATGACCGTGTTCACTGCTACTCCTTCATCCCCCTTCATGGGATAATATTAAGGGGTTAATCTCTTCCAATTCCTCTCCTCTTTTTGAATATTCCAAATATTTTTAAGAACTTGAAACAACGTCCGCATTGATTGGCTGTGGATGACTCTAATCGCCTCCGACCGTCATTTCCTGCATGAAATTCGGCGGCTTTTCATCACCTTGCAATTAGATTTGCTAAAAATATGCCAAGAATATTCACCCATATCCCACCAATTCTTTGGCAATGGGCTTCCGAATTTTATGTAGTCAGCCTCATAACTTACAGGCCTGAATTGTGGCCTTCATAAAGAAAGCTCCAAGGCCATTTATTCAAGAAAATTCCCAAAAAGACGATGAAAATTATCAAGGGGTTTTGTTCCTTCAGGCAGCCGCCGGAGGGCCAATATTTTTTCCCCGCGGTCTACAAAGGATTGGCCCCAAGCGTAAGAGGCCAGCGCTTTTTTCTTTTATTCGCTGACCTCGCCGCCGTGAGGGGGTCAAATATTCGGTAGAAAAAGGCGCATAGACTGATGACTTTTGGCGTCAAGTGTCCCAAATGTGGCCTTTGGCAGTTGCCGGGGCCAAACTGTAAATCCTGCGGCACGCGGCTCGATCGTTTGCCCCAAAGCCCGATCTCTCCCAGCGCGCTAGTCCCGGGAAAAATAACATCACCCATATTACAAATGCAGCCCGCGACCCCAAAAAGGCCTCTACAGTCCTTGCTTACTTTCCACGGGGCGGGGGGGCCTCTCTTCAGTATTTATATCATCAACGTTTTGCTGACCATTGTCACTTGCGGGATCTATTATTTCTGGGGCAAGGTAAAGGTTCAGAGCTATCTCCTGAATCAAACCGAGATCGATGGGGACCGCTTCGCCTTCCACGCTACAGGCAAAGAATTGCTGATCGGCTTCCTGAAGGCTGTGCTGGTATTTATCCTGCCTTCAGGTCTCTTGAATTTATTGCCAGAGCTGATGGGGGCAGGAGTCGCCATTAAAAGGGTTGCCGAATTTTTGGCGTATGGGATCCTCATGGTATTTGTCCCAATAGCCATAGTAGGTGCCCGGAGATATCGTTTCAGCCGTACCTCATGGCGCGGGATCCGCTTTTCTTTCCGGGGCCAGACCTGGGAGTTCGTGAAGTTGTTCGCCTGGGGCTTATTTCTTACCGCAATTACGCTGGGCATCTACTATCCGGCCTTTGACACTCGGCGCTATGCCTTCTTGGCATTCCACTCCTACTTCGGGAACAGACAATTTCAATTTGACGGAAATTGGCGTGAGCTCCTTGGACGGTATCTTCTGGCCATCGCGCTAACGCTCCCCACCCTGGGGCTTTACTGGTTCTGGTACCTGGCCAGAAAGCAGCGCTTTTTCTGGGAGCACACCTCCTTTGGCTCAGCCGGTTTCCGGTATGATGTTACGGGCAGGGCCCTGATGAATTTGTACGTAGGGAATCTACTTCTCTTGGTCGCGACTCTGGGCCTTGCTTTTCCGTGGGTCATGGTCCGCAAGTTTCATTTTGTTTGCAAGTACCTGGCCCTGGAGGGCTCATTGGACTTGGCCAGCGTACGGCAGGAAGCTCAAAAAGCCTCGGCCACCGCTGAGGCTCTGGCCGGTTTTCTGGGTGCTGGCTTCGACCTGGGTTAGAGTTAATCAACCCTGGCGGCCCGGGGGACGTTCCTGGAAAATGTCTCCGGCCTTCCCCGGCGCCGAAAAAAGACCCGTGAAGTTGGAGTCATAACAAAATAGCCCCTGAGCGGTATCGATGGACAAGGATTTGAAAGGTTATTACCTGGACGGCCAAACCGCTATCCGCCAGCCGGCCATAATCCAGGTGATGCCCAAAGGGTTAAAGATTAAGAGTGAGGGCGGCGCTCAGCTCTGGTGGCCGAATGGCGAGGTCCGCTTACAGCAGCACTTTTTCGGCAGTGGACAAGTACGGCTGGAAAAGGATGGGGAGAACCCCCAGATGCTCTTGGTTCCTCGAGATCCATTTTTTAGGGCTCTGCGGCAGGTGGACCCGGGAATGGCGAAAAAATTGCCCGACCGGCACCGGCACAAGATGCGCGTCGTACTCCCCATTTCCGCAAGCCTGGCCGTTGTCGGGATCACGACCATCCTCTATCTCTATGGCATCCCTGCGGCGGCATCTCTGCTGGCATCCAAGGTTCCGATCTCCTGGGAGGAACACCTTGGGCAAGCTACCGTAGAAAAACTGGCTCCGCCGGATAAGCGCTGCCTGGACCCGAATCTGAATCAATTCATGGAGGAAATGATCACAACTTTAACGGCCGCGCTTCCCAGAATTCCTTATACTTTTCGAGTAATCGTAGTGGATGACCCCCGGGTGAATGCCTTTGCCGCACCCGGTGGATTCATCGTCATCTTTCGGGGATTGCTCGAGAGAACGCAGACCCCGGAAGAACTGGCGGGCGTCGTGGGCCATGAGCTCCAGCATATCCTTCATCGCCACCCGACGCGGGCTCTGCTCCAACAGGCTTCCACAGGGCTCCTTCTTGTCGCCCTCACGGGGGATGTAAAGGGAGCCATGAGTTTTGGATTGGAGGGTGCCCGTATCCTCGGCACGTTGCGCTACAGTCGGGAACTTGAAGAGACGGCCGACCTGGAGGGGATGAGGATGCTCCTGGCATCGGGAGTTGATCCCCGGGGGATGATTATGTTTTTCGAGAAGATGAGCCAGGATGGGGAGAAATCATCCGAAATTCCTACATACTTGTCTAGCCACCCGGACGCCGAAAGTCGAATCGCCCACCTAAAAGCGCTGGCGGGACAGTTCCGGCGCCCGCCTGCCAAACTGCCCCATGGTAATGACTGGCATTCCCTCCGCAGGGCCTGCGAGAAAACGGACCCCAAACACTAATACGCCCGATGAGATTTTCTATTGCCGGGAGCGAGACCTGCCGGTATCCTTATCGAGATTCCGAACCTCGGGTTTCGAGGTCGCCCCTTCAATTACTGTTTCCTCAATACCCGATGGCGGCGCCGTCAGAGCGCGGGTCAGAGCCACCCATGCGCAGTCC
>CAYQWO010000102.1:0-9720 GCA_964421095.1 uncultured Syntrophaceae bacterium | reverse complement strand
CCCTTCCTTGAATTTCGCTTGCTTCTCCGCCAGGGTCTTCGCTTTTTCCTTCTCCTTATTTACCGCGTCCGCCCGGGCTTTACGCAAAAATTCTTCGTTGTGCAGCTTCAGGTTAATGCGGCTCAACTCTTCGGCGATTTTGGCGATCTCTTTCTGAATTCTTCTCTCTTCATTATCTAAGTTGATTAACCCTTTCAAGGGAAGGTAAATTTCCACGTCCCCGACGACTGCCGTAGCCGAGGCTTTCGGTTTTTGCCCGTCGGTCTGAAAGATCATTTTCTCGGCCCGGGCGAGGCTGGCCACGTATATCCGGTTCTGCTGCACCGTCTTCAGGGCCTCCTGGTTCCTGCTGTACAGCAACGCTTCCACCTGTTTGGACGGGGGTACGTTCAATTCGCTCCGTAAGTTGCGCAGGCCCCCGATTACACCCATGATCAATCCCATTTCCGCTTCGGCCTCCGGCTGAATCTCACCCCCCTGCACGCGGGGAAACTCAGCCACCATGATCGATCCCTCGTTTCCGGGTAGGGCCTGCCAGATCTCCTCCGTGATGAAGGGCATGAAGGGATGGAGGAGCCGGAGCGATGTGTCCAGCACCCGGACGAGGGTGTTCTGGGCCAGCCATTTCTGGGCAGGATCCTGATCCTGGTAAAGGACGGGTTTGACCAGCTCGATATACCAATCGCAGAATTCGTGCCAGAGAAACTGGTAGATGGCCGAAGCAGCTTCGTTAAACTTATAGCTGTCCAGCCCTTGGCGTACTTCGGAGACGGCCTGGTTCACCCGGCTCAGGATCCAACGGTCGGCCAGAGTTGGTTCCACCCTGCCCACCGGCGGACGAGGGCCGTACCCCTGTAAATTACTCAGAGTAAACCGGGAGGCGTTCCAGACCTTGTTGGCGAAATTTCGGTAGCCTGCCAGGCGCTCTTCCGACAGCCGGATGTCCCGGCCCTGGGCCGCGAAGGCGGCCAGAGTAAACCGAAAGGCATCCGTACCGAATCTTTCGATGACCAGCAGGGGATCGATCACGTTCCCCCGGGACTTGCTCATCTTCTGCCCCTCGGCATCCCGGACCAGGGCATGGATGTAGACATCCCGGAAAGGGACATCTCCCATGAATTTCAGCCCCATCATCATCATCCGCGCTACCCAGAAGAAGAGAATGTCGAACCCGGTCACCAGCACGGACGTTGGGTAGAAGACCTCCTGATCCCTGGTCTTCTCCGGCCACCCCAACGTGGAAAAAGGCCAGAGCGCCGAGCTGAACCAGGTGTCTAAAACGTCCTGGTCTTGTTCCACCCGGGCACTTTGGCAGCTGGCACATGTAGTTACGGGCTCAGCGGAGACAGTCACCTCCCCGCAATCGAGGCAATACCAGGCCGGGATTCTGTGGCCCCACCAGATCTGCCGGGAGATGCACCAGTCGCGGATGTTATTCATCCATTCAAAGTAAGTACTCTCCCAGACCGGGGGGATGATATGGGTTCGGCCTTGTTTCACCGCCTCGATCGCCGACCGAGCTAAGGGCTCGGCGCGGACGAACCATTGTTTAGAAACTAACGGTTCGATGATCGTCTTGCAGCGATAGCAATGGCCGACGTTGTGCAGGAAAGGCTCCACCTTCTTCAGCAGATTGGCCTCTTTGAGGTCTTTGATCACCTCCTTGCGGCACTGGAACCGCTGCTGGCCGGCGTACCTCCCGGCCCGATGATTCATCTTGCCGGCTTCGTCGATCACCTGCACAACCTCCAGGCCATGCCTCCGGCCGATCTCAAAATCATCGGGGTCATGGGCCGGCGTGACCTTCAGGGCGCCGGTGCCGAAATCCTGGCTCACGTAACTGTCGGCGATTACTGGGATTTTCCGGTTCATCAGGGGAAGGATGACTTTCTGCCCGATAAACTTCATGTACCGCTTGTCTTCGGGATGCACGGCCACCGCGGTATCCCCCAGCATCGTCTCGGGCCGGGTGGTGGCCACGACCAGAAATTCCCTCGAATCCTCCGAGGGATACTTGATGTAGTACAGGTGCCCTTGCTCCTGCTCGTGTTCCACTTCTAAGTCCGAGAGGGCCGTCTGACAGCGGGGACACCAGTTGATAATGTAGTCTCCCCGGTAGATCAGGCCGTCCCGGTATAGACGCACGAATACTTCCTTCACGGCCCGGGAGAGGCCCTCGTCCATGGTGAATCTCTCCCGGCTCCAATCACAGGAGCTGCCTAGCTTCTTTAATTGCCGGATGATCTGCCCGCCGAACTCCTGCTTCCACTTCCATACCCGCTCTATGAACGCTTCCCGGCCGAGGGCATGCCGATGGGTCCCTTCCTCGGCCAACTGCTTTTCCACCACATTCTGCGTGGCAATGCCGGCGTGGTCCGTTCCTGGCAGCCAGAGCACGTTGAAACCATCCATGCGCTTGTAGCGGGACAATACATCCTGGAGGGTGTTGTTCAGGGCATGCCCCATGTGCAAAGACCCGGTCACATTGGGCGGGGGGATGACGATGGAAAAGGGCGGACGCGGGGAAAATTCATCTGCCCGGAAGAGATTCTGTGCCTCCCAGAATTGATACCATTTCTCTTCGACCTGGTGGGGATCATAAACCTTATCTCGATCTTTATCCTGTTCCTTTTTCACTCCTTCTCCTCAACCTCAGCTTTGAGCTTCGCGATCTCCTGGCGCAATACCTCTTCGGCAATCTTGGGAAACATCTCCCGGGCCACCCGCTCCAGAACCCGCACCCCTTCTGAGGCCATCCACTCTTCAGCTCTGGCTTTCAGCGCATTTTTTGCCGCCAGGAATTCTGAGGCATATTCTGGGGCCTTCTCTCTTTCCTTCTTAACAGGGGCCGGTTTTTCCTCTACCACTTCAGTCAATTCAATGATCTCCTCATCCTTTCCCACATTGGCCATAATCACCCCCGAGGAATTGACTTGCCATTACCACGAAAATGCTCGATCCGTCAAGGGACATAAAAATATTCAAATAACCAGCCAGGGCCTGGGGAGGAAGATCTCCTCGTACCGCTTAAAAGCATAGCGGTCGGTCATCCCGGCGATGAAATCAGAAATCGCCCGTTCCAGGGGCTCACGGGCATACGCCTCGCCAGCCTCCTGCCGGAATGCTTCGTTCTTTCCCAAATAATATGCCCGGAGTTCCCGGAGGATCTTCGCCGATTTATGGAAATCCTCATGCACCTGCGGCAGGTCGTAAACCCGGGCGTACAGGAAATCCCTGAGCTTCACTGTGGCTTCGAGTACGCTCTCGCTCAGCCCAATCTTCAAGGGCTCTGTCCCTTGGGCTTGCTCGATGATATCTTTCACCATCGTGTCGATCCGCTGGCCATGAGAGTCGCCCAGGCGCTTCAGGCAATCCCGGGGAATATCTTTGGGCAGAATCAATCCAGCCCGCATGGCATCGTCAATATCGTGATTGATGTAAGCAATGATGTCAGCAATGCGCACCAGTTTTCCTTCGTAGGTGCAGGGCATATCCCCCGCCTCTTCCGCCAGGATCTCCCCTTTCCCTTTGGAGTGCTTGAGAATCCCGTCGCGTACCTCGAAGGTAAGGTTAAGCCCTTTGCCGTCTCTTTCCAGAAGCTCCACCACCCGCAAGCTCTGAGCGGCATGGTGAAACCCGCCCGGACAGATCTCGTTGAGGGTCTCTTCGCCGGCATGGCCGAAGGGGGTGTGTCCGAGGTCATGCCCCAGGGCGATGGCTTCGGTCAGGTCTTCATTCAAACAAAGGGCTTTGGCCATGGTGCGGGCGATCTGCGCAACCTCCAGAGTGTGGGTCAAACGGGTGCGATAATGATCGCCGGTGGGGGCCAAGAATACCTGGGTCTTATGCTTCAGGCGGCGGAAGGATTTGGAATGGATGATCCGGTCCCGGTCGTGCTGGAAGGCCGGCCGGATGCTACATTCCTCCTCGGGAATGGCCCTGCCCCGGCTCGCCGAGCTGAGTTGGGCATAGGGGGAGAAGAATTTCTTTTCCCGCTCTTCAAGCATGGTGCGAATGGACATAAAGATCCTTTGGGGATTTACAAAATCCCTCGCCTTAAGTTAAGATCATTCCATGAAATGGACCCTTTACCGATACCTGCTGAAAGAACTGTTTCCCTCTCTCCTTCTCGGCATGGTCGGTTTCACCTTCATCCTGCTCACCGGAAGAATTTTACAGCTTACCGAACTGTTCGTCAACAAGGGGATTCCTTTATTATACATCCTTAAACTCCTCTATTTCCTCCTCCCGTCCTTCCTCGTCCTGACCATTCCTATGGCTACCCTTTTATCGTCGCTACTCACGTTCAACCGCCTCTCCAGTGATAATGAGATCACCGCTTTCAAGGCTTCGGGAGTGAGCCTATACCAGATGACCCCTCCGGTCTTGGTCCTCGCTCTGGGCACGACTCTGATCACCACCGCCCTCTCCATCTATGCCCTCCCCATCGCGAATCAGGCCTCCCGTTCCCTCCTCTATCAAATGGCCAGTAGCAAGGCGCACGCGGGCGTCCGCGAGCGGGTATTTAACGACGATTTCGAGGGTCTGGTCATCTATGTAGAACGCGTCACCCCCAGGACTTTCGAATGGGAAAATGTTTTTATTTCAGATTCCCGGAGTACCGCCGAAGTCCATACGATCATCGCGCGCAACGGGATGGTCCTTTCGGACCCGCAACTGCTCATCGTCACCCTGAGGTTGCAGGACGGAGCCATTCATAAATTGGGCGATGAACCCAGCGCCTACCAGATGGTCGATTTTAACACTTATGACCTTCGTCTGAACCTGAAGACGGGATGGAAGGAGAAACAAACGGCTGAAAAGAATCCCGCCGATATGTCTTTGAGCGAGCTGGACGAGGCCATTCGGGCGCTCCGCTCGAAAAATATCGATGCCAAAATCCAGATGGTCAAGATCCATGAAAAATTTTCCGTCCCTTTTGCCTGCCTCGTCCTGGGCATCATCGGCATCCCCCTGGGCATTCAATCCCGGGCCGCCCGGTCGGGGAAATCCATGGGCTTTGTCTGGTCCATCGGCGTCCTGCTGGTCTACTACCTCTTAACCAGCGCTGGAACGTCATTGGCCGAGCGGGGTGTCGTGCTCCTGGAGGTCGGCATGTGGGCCGCCAACGGAATTTTCCTTTTCCTCGGAATCTACCTTCTGGTTAAGGCCGCCAATGAGTCTCCCGTTCTTCCCCTGGTCTGGCTGAACAAAGGCATCGAGATCCTCCGTCAGCGATGCCGCTCCCAGAAATCCAAAGAATGGAAGCCGAAAGAATGAACATCCTCACCCGATACCTGGCCAGGGAATTTACCAAAAATTTTTTCTTGGGACTGGCCGCCTTCAGCGTCATTTACCTGATCGTAGAGTTTTTTGAGCGCATCAACGCTTTCTTGTATAACAAAGCCCCGGTGCCGATGATGGCCGCCTATTTCTTGAACAAAATCCCTTCCATTCTCTTCCAGGTCGCCCCCGCATCGGTCTTGCTGGCTTCCTTAGTTACTTTGGGGCTGATGGCCAAACATAACGAGATCATGGCCATGAAAGCCGGGGGCATCAGCCTCCGCCGGATTGCCCTCCCCATTCTGGGCGTGGTAGCCATGATCTACTTCGCTCTGCTGGGCATGAGCGAATTCATCGTGCCTACGGCCAACCAGAACGTGCGCCTTCTTATGGACTGGATTATCGAGAAAAAAAAGCCGGCCGGCGCCTTCAAGCAGAGCCAGATCTGGATTCACAGCCACCAGGCCATTTACAATATCCAGCTGTACCGCCCGGAGCGCGATGTCCTGGAAGGGATTACCCTCTATCGTCTCGAGCCAAATTTCTACCTGCGCGAGCGGGTCGATGCGCGCAGCGCCCGATGGAAAGACGGTCGCTGGGTCTTCTCTGAGGCTTCCGTCACCCATTTTACGCCCCACGGTTTCCCGGTCCGCAAACAGTACCCCGAGCTCATCCTCTCCCTTCCGGAGACCCCCAGCGACTTTCGCATCGCTGAGAAAAAACCCGATGAGATGAATTACCGCGAGCTACGGGATTATGTCGACAAGATCGAGCGGGATGGGTACGATGCCAGCAAATATCGCTGCGCCATGCACGCCAGTTTTTCTTTCCCCTTCATCAGCGTGTTGATGGCCTTTTTGGGAATTCCCATCGCCCTGAGGAAAGAGCGGGCAGGGGGCATTACTCTGGCTATAGGATTCAGCATCTTGATCAGTTTTATCTACTGGGGGGTCTTTTCTTTCTGCCTGGAGCTCGGCAAGGCCGGGACGTTTCCGCCGTTCCTAGCTGCCTGGATGGGCAACTTCATTTTCGCCCTGGTGGGATTTTACTTCTTCCTTTCCATAAGACATTAAAAACAGCGTTCAGCGATCAGCATTCAGCGGTCAGCAAGAACAAACATTTTTTAGCTGAAAGCTGATCGCTGAGGGCTGACTGCTTTTTTTACGTTCCCATTTCCCAGGAGCTGAGGTATTTCTTCTGGGTCGCCGTCAAGGTATCGATCTTGATCCCCATGGATTCTAACTTCAGCCGGGCGATCTGCTGGTCGATGTCTGGGGGGACTTTGTAGACTTTCTTTTCCAGCGTTCCATCCGCCTTCACCAGAAATTCCGCAGCCAGGGCCTGATTGGCGAAGCTCATATCCATGACGCTGGAAGGATGCCCTTCCGCCGCAGCCAAATTGATCAGCCTTCCCTCACCCAGGAGATAGACCTTTCGGCCGTTCTTCAGGCGGAACTCTTCCACAAACTCCCGCAGCCGGCGCTTCCCGGAGGAAAGACGCTCCAGGGCTTCCAGGTCAATCTCCACGTTGAAGTGGCCCGAATTGGCCACGATGGCTCCGTCTTTCATCTGTTGCAGGTGTTCTTCCCGAATGACCTGGACATTGCCGCTGAGGGTGCAGAAAATATCCCCGATCGGCGCCGCTTCGGCCATAGGCATCACCCGGAACCCGTCCATCACCGCTTCCAGAGCCTTCAGCGGTTCCACCTCAGTAATGATCACGTTTGCTCCCATGCCCTGAGCGCGCGTCGCCACGCCCCGGCCGCACCAGCCATAGCCGCAGACCACGAAGACGCTGCCGGCCAGCAAGCGATTGGTCGCCCGGATGATGCCGTCGATAGTACTCTGGCCCGTGCCGTAGCGATTGTCAAAAAAATGCTTGGTATGGGCATCATTGACGGCGATGATCGGGTATTGCAGCACGCCCTTCTCCGCCATGGAACGCAGGCGGATCACCCCCGTAGTGGTCTCTTCCGTTCCTCCGATCACTCCCGACAAAAGATCTTTCCGCTCCGTATGCAGGGTCGAGACGAGGTCTGCGCCGTCATCCATGGTCAGCAGGGGCTTGAGTTTTAGGGCCGAATGAATATGCTGATAATAGGTCTTATTGTCTTCCCCCTTGATGGCGAAGACGGGAGTCTTCAGTTCCTCCACCAGGAAAGCGGCCACATCATCCTGGGTGCTGAGCGGATTGGAGGCACACAGCCATACTTCCGCCCCGCCCATTTTTAAAGTTTGCACCAAGGCCGCCGTTTCGGTGGTTACATGCAGACAGGCAGCCAGCCGAATTCCCTTAAGCGGCTTCTGCTTGGCAAATTCTTTCTGGATGAGCTGCAGCACGGGCATGGATTTCATCGCCCACTCGACCCGTAACCGGCCCTTCTCAGCCAAACGGATATCCCTGATGTCGTAGTCCACGATCCCCTCTTATCTATTGATTGGACGCAGATGAACGCAGATTTTCAGGATAGAAATCCAAAAAGCAAACGTTAGAAGGCAAAAAATCTTTTTCTGCGTTTATCTGCGAAAATCTGCCTCCCATTTTTTTACAAGCCGGCCGCTTTCCTTAGGGTTGCGGCCATATCCGTCCTCTCCCAGGTGAAGTCCGGGTCGTTTCTCCCAAAATGGCCGCCACAGGCCGTCTTCTTATAGATGGGACGGAGCAGGTCCAAATAGCGGATGATGGGAGCGGGCCGCAGGTCGAAATGTTCTCTCACGAGCCGGGCGATGTCATCCGGCGGTATCTTCCAGGTGCCCCCGGTGTCGATCATCACCGAGACCGGGTCGGCCACGCCGATGGTATAGGCAATCTGCACCTCAACTTTATCGGCCAATCCCGCGGCGATGATGTTTTTGGCGATGTACCGGGCCATATAGGAGCCGCTGCGGTCCACCTTGGAAGGATCTTTACCCGAAAAACAGCCCCCGCCATGGCTTCCTACCCCTCCATAGGTATCCACAATGATTTTTCGGCCCGTCAACCCGCAATCGCCTCGCGGGCCACCGACCACAAACCGCCCCGTGGTATTGATGTAGTATTTTGTATTCTTATCCATGTATGCCGGGGGGATAACTTTTTTGATGACCTCCTCGATTAAGGCTTCTTTTAGCGTGGAATATTTCACTTCTGGCGTGTGCTGGGCCGCCAGCACCACCGCGTCCACCCGGATCGCTTTGCCGTTAATGTATTGGATGGTCACCTGGGACTTGCCGTCGGGGCGGAGGAAATTCAGGATATTCTTTTTGCGCACTTCGGCCAGCCTCCGGGTGAGGCGGTGAGCATAGAGGATCGGCATGGGCATCATTTCCGGGGTTTCATTGCAGGCATAGCCGAACATCAGCCCCTGATCCCCGGCACCCTGCTCATGATCCGGCCGCTCATCCACGCCCAGGGCGATATCTGGAGACTGCCGGTCGATGGAGGTGATGACGGCGCAGGTCTCCCAGTCAAAGCCCATGGCCGAGTCGGTATAGCCAATTTCTCTGATCGTCTCCCGAACGATATCGGGCATATGTACATAGCAGGTAGTGGTAATCTCTCCAGCGATCATCGCCAGGCCGGTCGTCACCAACGTCTCACAGGCCACCCTGGCTTTCGGGTCCTGGGCAATGATCGCATCCAGGATGCCATCCGATATTTGATCGGCGATTTTATCCGGGTGGCCTTCGGTAACCGACTCAGAAGTAAACAAGAAATCTGTCATCCCCATTAGTCTCTTTTCCTCCTCCTCTTATTTGGCCTCACGCCTGGTAATCTGAAACGGAATTTCTACCTGAACTCTTCGGGGAATTTCTTTCTCAGGCTGGCGCGCACCAATTCTTCGATTTCCTCCGCGGTGGCCAGATGCAGGACTTCTTCGACCAATTCTTTGCATTCCCGCAAGGTGTAGCCCCGCAGGATCTTTTTCACCCGGAAGATGGAGAGCACATTCATGGACAGATCATCTAATTCCAGCCCCAGAAGAATGGGAATATAGAGCGGTTCCCCGGCCATCTCCCCGCACATGGCCACCCGGATCCCTTTATGGTGAGCCGCTCTGACGACATCTCGGATCAATCTTAGGACGGCCGGGTGCAGGGGTTGGTAGAGGTGGGTGACCGATTCGTTTACCCGGTCGATGGCCAGAGAATACTGGATGAGGTCGTTGGTCCCGATGCTGAAATAATCGACCTCTTTTGCCAGGATATCTGCAATGGTTACGGCCGAGGGGACCTCGATCATGATTCCGACCTCCATCTCCGGGTCGAAAGGAATCTCTTCAGCGGAAAGGCTCAACCGGACATCCTGTAATATTTTCTTCACCTCCCGGATCTCGGTGGCGCCGGAGATCATCGGGAGCAGGAGCTGCACTTTTCCGTAGGCGCTGGCCCGCAGGATCGCCCGGAGTTGAACTTTGAAGATGTCCACTTCTCTCAGGCTGAAGCGAATGGCTCGCA
>CAYQWO010000101.1:5749-9845 GCA_964421095.1 uncultured Syntrophaceae bacterium | reverse complement strand
CGGTGGATGTAGACCGGGTGCTCACCCAACTTACTTCCATCGGAGGAGACATCAAATCCGTGACCCAATCTCTCAGCCGTACCCTGGGAGGGGAGGAGGGGGAGCGCCGCATCCAGGACCTGGTCACCGGGGCCCGGGATACAGTAGCGAACCTGCAGAACATCACCCAGACCATCGATAAAGGGGAAGGGACGCTGGGGAAACTTGTCAAGGATGAAACCCTGTACCGTGACGCCAGGGAGACGGTTGCCAACCTGAGCCAGGTGGCCAAGTCCATCGAGAAGGGCGAAGGAACGCTGGGGAAGCTGGTAAAGGATGAAGCCCTCTACGACCAGACGAAAGAGATGATGGAAGAAGCCAAGAATACTTTCGCCAACCTGAATCAGATGGCCCAGAAGATCGAGAACGGGGAAGGGACCCTGGGCAAGCTGGTTAAAGACGAGTCCCTTTATGTGGAAACCAAAGCGACCATGGTCGAGGCCAAGGAAACTCTCGCCAACCTGAACAAAGTATCCAAGCAAATCGAGGAGGGGCAGGGCACGCTGGGCAAGCTGGTTAAAGACGAGTCCCTTTATGTGGAAACCAAAGCGACCATGGTCGAGGCCAAGGAAACTCTCGCCAACCTGAACAAAGTATCCAAGCAGGTCGAGGAAGGGCAGGGCACGCTGGGCAAGCTGGTCAAAGATGAGTCTCTCTATGACGATACGAGGCGGGCCATCAAGGCCGTCAACAAGGCGGCCGATGGAATCAGTGAGATAACGCCGGTTACGGTGCTGGGTGTGCTCCTGGGAACGGTGGTTCGGTAGGGGGCGGCGATCGGGCGCATCGGGAGGATCTGGATAAGAATTTATGGGGGAGTGGCCATCTTACTGCTCTGGACATGGGTTTCCGGGTGCGCCACTCTGAGTCCTGGGCCGCGGAGGGAAAATTTCGCGCCTCTCTTTATTTACAGCGAGGATGAGGAGAGAGAGGGGAAAGCGATCGACATCCTGGGCCCCTTCTTTACGTACCGGAAGGATCGGGGGGAGGAACACCTGGCCTTCCGCCCTCTGTTTTATCGGAAAACAGAACCACCGCAGTACACCCTGCTGGACTACCTGTATCCCCTGGGAAGATACAAGCGCACGGACAGGGAAGTGGAATCGTACTTAATGCCCCTTTATTCCACCCGCCGGGATCTGACCCAGAAGGAGGCCGAAAAAAAAGAAAGGGGGTTCCTTCTGGCTTTCTGGGGAGAAACCGATAAGGGGGAATCGTACGGAGGTTTTTTCCCTATTTATGGAAACCTGAAAAAGCGCTTTGGACGCGATGAAATGAATTTTTTCCTCTGGCCGATCTACTCGGATTCCCGTGATGGAGAAAGCAAGACTTATACCTTCCTCTGGCCCATTTTATCCTACAGCAAAGGAGGAGGAAGAGAAGGTTTTAAAATCTGGCCGCTGGGGGGCTATGACCGGAAAGAGAAAGACTACGACAAGACCTTTTTCCTCTGGCCGATCTTCCATTTTGAAAAACGGCATCTGTACACCGACCACCCCACAGAGATCAACATGGTTTGGCCTTTATATGTATCCTCGGTCTCTTCCAAACGGGTGCAAAAGTCGGTGATCTGGCCTCTTTTTACCTATGCCTACGATGAGGATGATCACTACACCCAGTGGGATTTTCCCTGGCCCTTTATCCAGTGGGCCAAAGGGGACGACAAGTCGATCTTCCGGATTTTTCCGGTTTACGGGCACAAACACTGGGAAGAGCGCGACCGGGGGTATATCCTCTGGCCGATCTATTGGTACGTCCACGAGGAGGACGACCAGTATAAAGAAGTGCTCGACCGTTATCTGCTCCTTTCCAAGGATCAGACCCGCGTCTGGAAAAATGAGGGTAAAAACGAGCGACGCCTGCGGATCTGGCCTCTGTTCTATTATCGCCAGGAAAAAGAGGGCGGCGCGTATTTATACTGGCCATGCCTGATCCCGCTGGACTTCGAAGGATTTGAACGAAACTGGGTGCCGGTGCTGAGCCTTTATGATTACCGCCGGAACCCGCAGGGGGCGAGTGAATCCAAGTTTCTGTGGGGCTTCTACGTGCACCGGCAGGACGCTTTCCGCGAGTTCTATGAACTGAGCTTCTTTTTTACCTATTATAAAGCCGAAGATGTTTCCTACTTCTCTCTTCTCAAGGGGCTCTTGGAGTACCGGGCCCTGGGGCCCAAGCGCGCTCTACGGGTGCTATACTCCCCGTGGCCCGTAGAATGGGCGAATCCCCTGGCTTCCCAGGAAACTATTGCTGAGCCGAAGGATTTAATGGAAATTAGGACCCTGGCCAGCGAGGAATGAACGAGGTTTCGATTTATGGGCAGCGATGAACGAATTCGACTGACCGCCATGGTGCGGGCTGCCGGCTGAGCGGCCAAGCTGAGTCCGGAGGACTTGGAAAAAGCTTTGCGTCCTCTACCCCTGGAACGGCACCCCCATCTCTTAGTGGGCATCGAGACCGCCGACGACGCTGGAGTCTATCAGATTTCCGACCAGATGGCGTTGGTCCAGACTGTGGACTTCATCACTCCGATTGTGGATGACCCTTATCTTTTCGGGCAGATCGCGGCGACGAACGCCATGAGCGACGTTTACGCCATGGGGGGAAAGCCATTGACTGCGATGAACATAGTCGGCTTCCCCCGCAAATCTCTTGACGTCTCCGTACTCACTGAGGTCCTCCGGGGAGGGCTGGCCAAGATCCACGAGGCGGGCGCGGTGCTCTTGGGGGGGCATACGATTGATGACGCCGAGTTTAAGTACGGACTCTCGGTAACCGGGACCGTGCATCCGCAGAGGGTTGTTACCAATCGCCACGCCCGGAAGGGCGATGTTCTGATTTTGACCAAAGCTCTGGGCACCGGGATTATCTCCACCGCCCACAAGGCCGAAATAGCTGACGCCCGGACTTTGCAAGGGGCGGTCGCTTCCATGGTCCGGCTGAACGATACGGCCTCGGAGGCTATGGTCGCGCACGACGTCCATGCCTGCACGGACATCACCGGTTTTGGCCTGCTGGGGCATGCTGCCGAGATGGGCAAAGGGGGCAACCTGTCCTTTCGGCTTTTCTATTCCCGCATCCCCATCCTGGCAGGGACCAAGGAATTTGCCGCCCAAGGAATCGTCCCCGGAGGGGCGTATTGCAACCAGGATCATTTTGGCCCGGAGATTTTCATCTCCCCAAAAGTTCCCGAACTGGAGAGGATCATCCTCTTCGATCCGCAGACCTCCGGAGGTTTGCTCATTGCCTTGCCCGCATCCGCTGGCGGAAAACTTTTGCGCAGTTTGAAAGATAAGGGGATTCCGGAGGCCGCGCTGATCGGAGAAGTAATCCCGCAGGAAAAAAATCTTGTTTCCGTTGAATATTAAAAAAGCCATCAGCGGTCAGCTATCAGCGAGGACAAAATAAAAGAATTCTGCTTTTGGCTGGATGCTGAAAACTGAGGGCTGAATGCTAAATCATGAAAGGGATATTTCATGGGAAAAATTCAAAGAGCCATCGTCAGTGTGTCAGATAAAACTGGGGTTCAGGAATTTGCCAGAGAGTTGCAGTCTTTCGGCGTGGAAATTCTTTCTACCGGAGGGACAGCCAAGATCTTGAGAGAAAGTGGCCTGAAGGTCACGGACATTTCAGAGTACACCGGTTTTCCGGAGATGCTGGATGGCCGGGTAAAGACGCTCCATCCGAAGGTCCACGGCGGGCTCCTGGCCATCCGCGATAACCCTGCGCACGCCCAAAAGATGAAAGAGCACGGAATTAAACCCATTGACCTGGTGGTGATCAATCTCTATCCCTTCGAGGCCACGGTAGCCAAGCCCTCCTGCACTTTAGAGGAAGCCATCGAGAACATCGACATCGGCGGGCCATCCATGCTGCGGGCCGGGGCGAAGAATTACCCTTACGTCACCGTCATTGTGGACCCGGCAGATTACAGGCCGATCCTGGAGGAGATGAAGAAGAGCGGTGGGGTCGTTAGCCAAGAAACCAACTTTCGCCTGGCCAAGAAAGTTTACCAGCTCACCGCCCGCTACGATAAAGCGATTTCCCAATACCTGGAAAA
>CAYQWO010000101.1:0-5649 GCA_964421095.1 uncultured Syntrophaceae bacterium | reverse complement strand
GGAGAAAAGATGAAAGTGCTGGTCATCGGTGGCGGAGGCAGGGAGCACGCCCTGGTCTGGAAGATCGCGCAGAGCCCGGCGGTCAAGAAAATTTTTTGCGCCCCGGGGAATGCCGGGATTGCCCAGCAAGCCGCATGCCTCCCCATTCCGGCCGAGGATGTACAATCTCTTATTCACTGGGCGGAAAAAGAGAAGATTGATCTCACGGTCGTTGGCCCGGAAGCCCCGCTGACTTTAGGCATTGTGGACGCCTTTGCAGCGCGCGGGCTAAGAATTTTTGGCCCCAGCCAGAGAGCGGCGGAAATTGAGGGAAGCAAAGCCTTTGCCAAGGACCTGATGAAAAAATATGGCGTGCCTGCGGGTGAATCCCGCACCTTTGAGGACTATGAGGCAGCCCATCGATACCTGAAAGAAAAGGGCGCACCCATCGTTATCAAGGCCGATGGCTTAGCCGCTGGCAAAGGGGTAATTCTTTGCCACACATTAGAAGAGTCTCAGGCGGCCTTGGACCTTGTCATGGTCAAAAAAGCATTTGGAGCTGCCGGGAATCGGGTCGTAGTGGAGGAATTTCTTCAGGGAGAAGAGGCGTCTTTTTTGGCTTTCGCGGATGGAGAAACCGTCTTGCCCCTCCCCACCTCTCAGGATCACAAACCAATATTTGATAATGACCGGGGGCCCAACACGGGGGGCATGGGGGCCTATTCACCGGCGCCAGTAGTGAATGAGAAGGTGCACCGCGAGGTCATGGAGAAGATCATGATCCCGACCGTGCAGGGGATGGCTCAAGAAGGAAGGAAATACCGGGGAGTCCTCTACGCCGGGCTGATGATTCAGGATGGGCAGCCAAGAGTTCTGGAGTTCAACGCCCGTTTTGGAGATCCGGAGACCCAGCCTCTGCTGATGCGGATGAAGGGCGATCTGGTTCCCATCCTGGAAGCCACGATTGATGGGCAATTATCAAAGCTCAAAGTTCCGTGGGACGACCGGGCAGCTGTCTGCGTGGTCATGGCCTCCGCCGGTTATCCTGGGTCTTATGAAAAGGGAAAAGTGATCTCCGGCCTGGAAGAGGCTGCGAAAGTCCCCGACGCTTTTGTCTTCCACGCCGGGACAGCTTTCCAAGAAGGAAAAGTCGTCACCAGCGGCGGCAGGGTCTTGGGCGTCACAGCCGTAGGCAAAGGAATCCGGGAGGCCATCGCCAAGGCCTATGAGGCGGTCGGTAAGATCTCCTGGGAGGGAGCACATTTTCGCAAAGACATCGGCCAAAAAGCCCTAAAACGAGGAAGAGAAAAGTGAAGATCAAAAAGCCCCTTGTGGCCATCGTGATGGGAAGCGATTCGGACCTTCCGGTTATGGAAGAGGCGGCCAAAGTCCTCGCCCATTTCCGGGTACCCTATGAAATGACCATCACTTCCGCCCACCGATCCCCGGAGCGGACTGCGGAGTATGCCCGGAAGGCAGCTGACCGTGGTATAGAAATTATCATTGCCGGCGCGGGTGGGGCGGCCCATTTAGCCGGAGTGATGGCGGCCCACACCATCCTGCCGGTCATCGGGGTCCCTCTGGAATCTTCCCTGATGGGGCTTGATTCCTTGCTTTCCACGGCCCAGATGCCAGCCGGCGTGCCCGTGGCCACTGTGGCCATCGGAAAGGCGGGGGGGCGGAATGCCGCCATCTTGGCGGTCCAGATTCTTTCCGGCAAGCATGGAGAGTTGAAAAAATCCCTGCAGCGCTACAAAGTTTCTTTAACGGCCAAGGTGTCCGCACAGGCCAAAAAGGTCGCCAAGAAAAAGTGAGCATTTACCGCAGAGCACGCAGAGGCTGCTGAGCAATAAGATCAAACATCAAAATTCAAAAGGCAAAGGGCATACAATACTCTGAACAGGAAAATCCAAGATCTTTATGCTTTCGCGGCCGTTGTTTTGCCGCTTCTGATAAATGTCTCATCTCAGCGCTCTCTGCGGTAAATAATT
Organism: uncultured Syntrophaceae bacterium; assembly: GCA_964421095.1. Classification (GTDB taxonomy): domain Bacteria; phylum Desulfobacterota; class SM23-61; order SM23-61; family SM23-61; genus CAYQWO01. The sequence goes on along the minus strand of CAYQWO010000101.1, from coordinate 3,679 downwards.
GATGAAGGAATAGGTGTCGGTGGAAGCCCCCTGGCTAAAAAATTACGAAGACGGCGTTCCCTTTTCCTTGACCTACCCTCGCGTCCCGCTGACCCATCTTTTGCAGGAGTCCGCGCAGTCCTTTCCCCAAAATGTGGCCATGGTCTTTGCGGAAAAGAATTTTTCTTACCGCCGACTGCAGGAATACGTGGATGCCCTGGCCAACGCCCTAATCACGCTGGGGGTAAAAAAGGGGGATCGCGTGGCCCTGCTCCTACCCAATAGCCCCCCCTACATCATCGGCTATTACGCCATCCTGAGAGCAGGGGCCATCGTAGTCAACCTGAACCCTCTGTCGGTGGAGCGGGAACTTCTCTCCCTGCTGAACCATGCCGAAGCCCAAACCATCATCGTCGCGGAGCCGCTGTTCCCCCGCATCACCTGCATCGCTCCCCAGAGCTCACTGCAAAACATTCTGGTGGCCTGCTTGCGGGAATGGGGAGGAAAGGAAAAGCTTTCCCGAGGGGAGCGGTTTGCGCTATCTCGAGGCAAATCGAAGGGGGTCTTCTCTTTCGAATCCTTAGTAGAAAAGTACGCCCGCAAGAAAGCCCCATGCTGCGACCTGCATCCCGACGATGAAGCTCTCCTGCAGTACACGGGGGCCATCAGCGACGGCATCAAGGGGGTGGTCCTGACCCATAGCAACCTGGTGGCCAACACGTTGCAGATTACCAGTTGGGTGGTCCGGGCCCGGAAGGGAAAGGAAGTTTTCCTTTCGGTCCTTCCCTTCTTTCACGTCTACGGGATGGCTGTCGCCATGAACATGCCCGTGTATCTCGCCTCTACGATGGTCCTCTTGCCGCGGTTTGAGGTCAAAGGCACATTGCAGGCCATTAAACAATACCGCCCAACTTTCTTTCCGGGAGTCCCCACGATGTTTGTGGCCCTTTCCCAGGAGAAGAATGCGGAGCGCTACAACATTTCCTGTCTGCGGGTGTGTTACAGCGGAGCAGCCCCGCTCTCGCTGGAGGTCCTGGAAGATTTTGAAAAGTTGACGGGTACAAGAATAACAGAAGGGTATGGCTTGGCTGAGGCCTCGCCCGCCACGCATTGCAACCCCGTCTTTGGAAAGCGCAAGCCGGGCAGCGTGGGCCTCCCGTACCCCGACACGCTGGCGCGGATTGTAGATCTGGAGAGCGGTGAGCAGGTTCTTCGACCGGATGAGGTCGGCGAATTATGTATTCGGGGGCCGCAGGTGATGAAAGGCTATTGGAAATCGCCGGAAGAAACGGCCCGGACCGTGCGGGATGGCTGGTTATATACCGGCGATATCGCCCGCATGGATGAGGAAGGATATTTCTATATCCTCGACATCAAGAAGGACATGATTATTGCCGGGGGATTCAACATTTTCCCCAAGGACATCGATCAGGTGCTGGCGGAGCACCCCAAGGTAGCCAAAGCCATTGCCGTGGGAATCCCGGATCGATACCGAGGCGAAACAGTGAAGGCCGTGGTAGTCCTCAAGCCTGGCCAATCAGCCACCGAAGAGGAAATTCTCGATTTCTGCAGAAAAAACTTGGCCAAATATAAAGTGCCTACGCAGGTAGAATTTCGACAGGCATTGCCCAAAACTACGTCTGGAAAAATCCTGCGCCGGATGCTCCGCCAGGAATTGATTGAGAAAGAACAGAAAGAAAGGCGAGGGTTGGAGGGGGCGAGGGGTCAAGGGTTCGAGTGAAAAACCTTACTCTATTGAGTGATTCACTTGACCCCTCGAATCCTTGAATCCCGGGACCCTGATTGGTAATGAATTGCCAGACCCTGAAAGCGGACCCCCAAGGGATTGAGAAAGCCGGCCAATTGATCCTCCATGGGCAGGTGGTGGCTTTCCCCACGGAGACCTTTTACGGCCTGGGAGCCGACGGCCTGAATGTGGAGGCTTTGCAAAAAATATTCCGGGCCAAAGGAAGAGAAGAGAATAAACCACTGCTCCTCCTCGTGGCTGACCGCAGCTGGCTTCCCGGTTTGGTGAGAAATATCCCTCCCCGGGCCGAGCCTTTGATGGAAAGGTTTTGGCCCGGTCCGCTTACTCTGGTCTTCGAGGCTGCGGCCCATCTACCCTCCCTCCTCACAGCGGGTACCGGAAAGATAGGGCTGAGAATTTCCAGCCACCCGGTGGCCCGGGCTTTAGTGCGGGTCGTGGGCCGGGCGATTACCGCCACCAGCGCCAACGTTTCAGACCAGCCCAGTGCTTCGCTTTCCGGGGAGGTCTTTCAGGCCCTGGGGAAAAAGATAGATGCCATCCTGGATGGGGGGAAGACCGCTGGCGGACTCGGCAGCACGGTAGTAGACGTATCTGAAGTCCCCCCGAAGATCATCCGTCAGGGTGCCATTTCCCATGCGAAATTAGCCCCGTTCCTGAAGGGATAAGGGGGATCAATCTTTGTTCAGGCTTGATGAACGGCAGATGATCCGTACCGCCCCCTTCGGGATGGACCTGGTGTTGAGTATTTTTTATCTGGCGGCCCCTCTTACGCTGATCAAACTGGGGGCCAATCCGATTGAACTGGGACTGATCGGAACCCTGATCTCGTCCGTTCACATGGCGCTGGCGAACTTCACCGGCCATCTCTCGGACCAGTGGGGAAGGCGTTTACTCATCATTACCGGCCCGGTCATCCTGGGCGCCTCATGCCTTCTGATGACCGCTGCGGAGCAGGTCAAAGTAGTTCTAGCCCTTTCGGCCCTCAATGGCCTGGGTCTCGCCATCTTCTGGCCTTCTTTCCAGGCGTGGGTCGCCGAACGGCAAACGGAGTCGGGGCTGGCCCACGATATCGGAAGCTTCAACATGTCATGGACTGCGGCCAACCTCACTGGCTCGGTCGTCTCCGGGTTTCTCTATAGCTATCATCCCCATCTTCCCTTTTGGGTTGCGGCGCTAATTTCTCTCCTGCTCGTTCTTCTCACCTGCACATCTGTGAGCGACAGGGAACCTCGGCGAGCGCATAGAGAAGAGACTTTGGAGGGGGATGAACAGGGCTGGCGGAAGGGTTTCCTCTACGCGGGATGGGTCGGAAACTTTGCTTCCTGGTTCATCCTGGGAAACGCCCGATACCAATTCCCCAAGCTGGCGCGAGAACTGACGATCGACCCTCAGAGGATCGGCCTGCTCATTGGCTGTATTGGCCTGTCCCAATTCTTTGGCTTTTTCTGCCTCCGCCGGAGCGAGCGCTGGCACTTTCGGAAGCACTACCTCCTGGGAGGGCAGCTGCTGGCCACGGCTGGCATTCTGTTGCTCTTCTTATCCAGTGAGCAAACGCTTTTTGCCTTCGCCTTCATCACCATCGGCCTTTGCTCCAGCATCACCTACTATTCGAGCCTGTATTATGCTGTCCATCTTCTCAAGAAAAAGGGAAAAGGGGCGGGAATGCATGAATCGATCCTGGGAAGCGGGGCTCTATTAGGACCGATCCTGGGCGGTATCGCCGCCTATTACGCCGGCCTGCGAGCCCCTTATTTACTCTGCTTAGCCGTCCTCTTCATCGTGATAGCGGCGGAATGGAATCTCACCAAAATCAGGGATGCTGCAGAGCCCTGATCAACACTGAGAATTTATGATGATTTTCAGGGGCCGGGCGGAAAGACGGTACCGTTTTTCCCTTGACGAATTTTACGCCCTCTGTATAAACTGAATAAG
>CAYQWO010000100.1:0-10013 GCA_964421095.1 uncultured Syntrophaceae bacterium | reverse complement strand
GTTCCGTATCCAGAGGGCCGGTCGCCAGAATGCCCAGTCCCCCCGCATTGGAAACGGCCGCCACCATCTGGGGAACGCTAATCCAGCTCATACCCGAGAGGAAAATCGGATGCTGAATTCCCAGAAGTTCGGTAATTCGTGTTTTCATAGAAGCCCCCTCTTAATTTTCATGAATTCTAACCAACCTGGGCAGAAAACTCAATCTTGCCTTTTATCTTGTCCCCCTTCTTTCAAATCCGAAATCCGCACCCTGTACTCCGCAATTTAAAGGGCTGCCAGTTTCCTTCGCAGATCATCGGCTTCATGGATTATATTCTCGATGATATCCTTGAGCGGCATGATCTTTTTTGCCAGTCCTACACCCTGCCCGCAGGAAATGGTCCCGGCGTTCAGGTCTCCTTCCTGGAACATTTTTTCGACTCTATCTCCAGTGGCCGCATTGATAATTTCCTGCAGGCTCGCTTGTTTCTTTTCCAGTTCGGCCACTTTTTTGGCGGCCGCGTTAATCCAGACGCGGTGGGAATTCTGTATGGAACGCATGATGACCATCGTATCCAACTCAGTCGCGTCGATTAAAGCTTTTTTTAATCTTGGATGAATGGGGCATTCTTCGGCAACCAGGGCGCGGGTTCCGATGATCACTCCCTGAGCCCCCAGGCTCAGGACAGCGAGAAACCCCCGGCCATCGGCCACCCCTCCGCCGCCGATGACCGGCACCTCCAGAGCATCCACGACCCGCGGGACGAGGCAAAGAGTAGTGACATCCAGAGTTCCGGTGGCTCCGCCATTTTCATACCCTACCACGGTCACAACGTCGGCTCCGATGGATTGGGCCTTCAAAGCATAACGGACGCCCACACACTTATGTACCAGGGTAATGCCATGTTTTTTCAAATCGCTGGCGAATTCCTCCGGTGCTTTGTAACCCGAAGTCTCCACAATTTTGATTCCCTCTTTAAAGATGACATCCAGATACTCCTGGTTGTCAATAGGCCTCCTTGCCGGAAGGAGGTTCAGATTGACGGCGAATGGCTTATCCGTCATGCCCCTGAGTTTTTTCAGTTCCTCGCGAAATTCTTCCTTCGTCTGGAAGATGGCCGAGGCCAGCACCCCGAGGGCCCCGGCATTGGAGGCCGCGGCCACCATCTCTGCCCGGGCCAGATGCATCATGGTTCCGACAACGATGGGATACTTGGTGCCAAACATTTCCGTGATTTTTGTCTGGAACATTCTTTTCATCCTTATTCTAAATTCTCACCCGTTTTCGTCTTCATCCGTGGCGGGAATCTTGGACTCGCAAGGAACGTCAGTCTGGCAGAAACCACATCCATACCCATCAAAATTAAAATGGGACTTGACATAACTCGCCGTCTTCTCCACATAACTTCGGCATTTCTTTTTGTCATGACCTGCTTCGGTTAGGGCATTGGCCGGGCAGCGTTGGATGCATTTTCCACAGGTGCCTTTGGAAAAAAACAAGCAGTAGGCATGATGATCCTTATAGGGCCGATTTGTGGCCGGAATTTTGATCTGGGCCACCACGGAACCACAACGCATAGCCTTGCCTCTGGGAGTGATCAGACCATCACAAAGACCAAAGGTTCCCAAGCCGGAGGCATAGGCTGCATGCCGCTCCGACCAGGTAGAAGCAAAGACAAATCGCTCTGATTCTTTCCATTCCCACAAGGGAGAAAGCATCGGAGCGACCGCTTCTATATCCGACTCCTTCAGAGTTGCTACCACATACTTGCGAAGCTTGACATTTACTTCTTCGCCAAAGATTCGCGCCCGGGCCCAGCTCTCGGAAGGATTCACGGTCTCCCGGCGAAGGTCGGCCTTCGTGCCTTCGGTTTGGGGTAAAATCCAGCTGATAACCGTCAGTTGATCGGCGGCCGCCTCTAACTGCGGAAAAGTTTTCCTGAAGACTTCCAGAGGAGTCCAATGAAAAGGACCGACATGCTGCTTGTATTCTTGGTAGATAGGATCATCCCCTCTGGAGAATCCCACAAGAGGATCTGCCCAGGCTTTATCATTCTTTTCATTTTTTAGGGTGTTCTCCGGAGACTTATTGATAAATTCCTTGATCGTGCTTTCAATCCATTTTGCCGGGTCTTGAATCCGGCGGGTTGCTTGCATTCTAACCTCCATCACGAAGAGTTACAGGTTTCAGTCCCGCGCTTCGCGGGATTCATTGTTGGGATTCTATGGCTAGGCGAAGTGCCTTTCGATCTTTGGGTGGTTCGGGGGCGCCAGGTCTTTCGTCCATCTCGATAGCCTCTGAAGGGCAACCCGTAGAGCAAACGCCGCATCCGAAGCACCGGTCCATATCGACTTCGGGCACGGTTTCCCGAAGAGTCAATGCTTGCGCCGGGCATCGATCGACGCAGGTCTCGCAAGTCGTGCAGAGGTCCGGGTCAAAGCGGGGCTGGAAACCCGAGAAGAGGACCTTCCCCGGTTTCGGCTGGCTGAGGGCTGTCTGCAGAATGATCGCACAGTGACAGGGACAGCAGTTGCAGATGAAATCGATCTCCTGGGTGTTGAGGCTGGCATGAACTAGGCCAGCTTCTTCAGCTCTCCTCAGAACTTCCCTGGCCTCCTCCTTGCTCACCTGCCGACCCAGCCCTCTTTCGATTATGAACTTCGCCCCTACCCCGAACTGCATGCACACGTCGTCTGGCATTCCACAATGGCTTTTCTCGTCCAGGAGCTTGCCTTCATGGCGGCAGAAGCAGGTGGTCACGGAAATAGGGTCATAGCGATCGATATAGGAGGAGACTTGGTCGTATGTGTGGACCTTCGAGCCGGGCCGGATGGTTTTTTCGACGGGGATTACCCGGCTGCCGGGAAAGGCGATCGTCTGGGGACCCCTGGCAGCATCAACGGCCTTTTCGTAGGCATGGATCAGCTTGGCTACCCTTCGATCCCGGTCGGTCCGCGTTCCCCGCATGAATTGAAACTCGAATATCCCCGGCACAAAAGGAATCGCTACATAGAACCGCTTCCCCTCTTGTTCAAAGGAGCTGCAAAGTCCCTTGTTTGCCATGTTCTCGAGGATGGTCGCAGTTTCCTTTTCATTTCTGCCCATCTCTTGGGCAATCGTACCCGCGGTGGAGGGCTTCCGGGGCAAGGCCGCAGCCACAGCCGCTTCCTGCGGTGTAAACAGCTCTTTGACCAGATCGTAGAACTCCGGAATGTCCATTCCTGGGTAACGCCCGCCCCGCTGCCCCATCGCTACGCACAGTTTTCTGTACACTTCATCGCTCATCTTGGATTCTCCTTTTTATCCATCCCCCTCGCCTCCTCCCTTTCCCCAGGGTATGGGGGAAAGGGCAGGCCGAGGGAGGAATTGCTACTCCACAATCGATTCCCACACTACCTCGGGAAGCATCTTCACCTGATATTCGCCTTTATCTTTCAGCACTCGCTGCAAATTGTGATAACAACCCGTACAGATATTGATGATTGTCCGGGTCTTGAGGCTATTTATCAATTTTCCCAGATGGGGAGGTACGTAGCAGCAGAGGTTATTGTCCAGATCGTTGATTTTTAATCCCTCGATCTTACCCAGGATGCGCCGGGCAGGTTCTACATCTATGGGTAATTGGGTGATCCGCCGGCGGAACCTGTAACAGCCGGCGTAATAGTCAGCTTCCAGGGAAAGCTTCCCGCCAGGGAAATGACCTTCGATAAGTTCTCCGTAAGAGATGACCTGGAATTTGGCCGCACTCTTGAAGTTGCTGTAAGTCGGCTCACAGGCCGCACAGAAAAGGACAATAGTCTTGGCCCCTAAAGTCTCAGCCTGCTTGAAATTTTCCTGGACGAAACTCTGGGCCAATTCCTTGGACTTCGCTATGTCCCCTTCATTTTTCGCCATCACCGCCGGCTGGCCGAGCGGCATCCAGCCACAGCAATACTCTTTGGAAAGAAAGCTGTAGCTGACCCGGAATCGGTCCAGAATATTCTTGAGCGCCCTGAATACATGGGGCATTCCCTCGGGGGGATGGCACCCGCTGAGAATGACATACTCCGCTTTCTGATCCCTCACGAACCCTATATCCTCAAAGAGTACTCTGGACCTCCCGGCGCCAGTATCATGATGAACCCCATAGGTACGAATATTTTCTACTGATTTTTCATTTATCATAAACTTCCCCCTTTGGTCCTTCAATCCTTACGTCCAGCCGGGATCCCTTTAACGTCTTGATTGTCGACAGACAGAGCATCTATATCTCTGCCATCCATCGGCGAATGTGCCCGGCGATCTCTTCTCCGGCATCTTCCTGGAGGAAATGGCCCGCACCCTTAATGGTTAGAGGCGGCGCCACGTTCGGGAAGAGCTTCCGCAGGTACGTCTCCCATGGCCCGGTGATCGGATCGCTGTCCGACCATGGCAGGAGCACGGGCAGTTTCAGAGCCTTCAGCTTCTCAATCGCCACGCGGTTGTCGTACGCACCCGGGTGGTCCGGGCGCACCGGAACAAGCCGGGGGAAGACCAGCGCTCCCGTCTGGAAGTCTGCCGAAGGGAAAGGAGCGCCATAAGCGGCGGCCTCAGCATCTGTTAGGGTCCGGCGGCGCACAGCACTTTTCATCATCCTGGGTAGGTCCAGCTCCTTTGCCCGCTGTGAAAAAATCCGCCAGCCCATGAAACCTTCCCCCGGGTTGAAGCCGCCCCCGATACCCGTATTCATGGCGACCAGGCGCCGGAAGGGCTCGGGCATCTGGGCCAGAACCCGCAGGCCAATGGTCCCGCCCCAATCCTGGCCGACCAGCGTCACCCGCCGCAGGTCCAACGCCATGATAAACTTCCGCATCCAGCGGACGTGGGATTTGTAAGTGTAGGCGTGATCGGCCATCGGCTTGTCTGACCGGCCGAAACCGATCAGGTCAGGAACGACGACTCGCCCCGCTTCAGCGAGCGGGGGGATCATATGCCGGTAGAGGTAGCCCCAGGTGGGCTCGCCGTGGAGCATCAAGATCGGGTCCCCCTCACCCTGCTCGACGAAAGCCATGCGCAAGCCCTCCACCTCAACATAACGCGGTTCGTAAGGGAACCCGGGCAGGTGCGCAAAGCGGTCTTCAGGGGTTCGTAGGACGGACCCTTCGGGCCAGGTGGGTCGCACACCGGCGAATTGGGCCACCCGGGAAACGTCGCTGGGATTCAGGGTAGGGGCTACTTCCGCAACCCAGAGTATGAAATCCATGAGGTCGGCGTCAATTTCGTGCTCGGGCGGCCGGGGCTCGTAACGGTCCCAGTGGCCGTACACCATGGCCATTGAAGGCCGGCCCCGTCCAAGGTCGGCCAGCTCGAGGCCATATATATGATCATGCTCGGATCGCCAGTACACTCGCCCGGCCCGGAAACCGACAGCCTTTTCAATCGCCTCGGCCACCTCCGGGCGCACATCCAGCTCCTGCTCCCAGAGCAGGGGATCGGCGCGGAGATAGGAAAGCTCTTCAGCTGAAGGGATGATGAAATTCATCGCGTCACCCCCACTGTACGATTGAGAAATTCGACGGTGGCCCGGGCCAGGTCCGGCCCGCGGTCATCCTGGAGGAAGTGGGCGGCATTGGCAAACAGGGCCGGCCCCTCCGCATGCGGCAATAGCTCCTTAAGGCGATGGGCATACTCTACGGGGAAAACATTGTCCTCGGGAGCCCAGAGCAGAAGCGTCGGCACTCGGCCCAGCTCCGGCAGACGGCGTTCGATGGCCTGCATATCTGCCCAGCCCCGGTCCCCCTCTCGCATAGGGATGGTCCGGGGCCAAGAGAGCACAACATGATCTGAATCCGGCTCATCGAAGACATGGTGGTAAGCCCGGGCTTCCTCCGGAGTCATCCCGCGGCGAGAAACTGCAGCCGGACCCTGATGCGAGAGAACTTTCACCCTCTTCATGAAGAACTGGCCGATGAGCGGCGCGTGCCAGGTAGTCCAGGGGCGGGGTGAGGAATGGAATTTTCCGACGTAACCCGTAAAAAGCCAGGTGTTCATCAGGACCAGCGCCGAAAGCCGCTCCAAGCGTTCCAGCGCCGCTCCTACCCCCTGCGGCCCTCCCCAATCCTGCCCGACGATGACGAAGCCGCGTAGCTTCAGCTGGTCCATAAACGAAACCAGGTCAGCAATATGGTGGGCCATCGTGAGAGCCGCATCCACTCGGGGATGATCGGAGTAGCCGCACCCCACCCAGTCAGGCGCGATGGCGCGAAAACCCGCGGCAGTCAACGGTTGAATGAAATCCCGATAAAGGAAACCCCAGGTGGGATTCCCGGAAAGAAGCAGGACGGGCCGCCCTTCCGGGTCACCTTGATCAATGTAGGCCATCATGCGGCCATTGACCCGCAGAGCCTTCTGCTCCCAGGGGTAGAGCTTCTTCAGCCAATCCGGTTTCGGTTTAAGCATGAAATCTCCCTTTTTCATTTTTTGAGACCCTCCGAATACCGGGGGCCCACCAATTCTTATTTTTGGCGAGCTAATTCCGGACACCTTGGCGGTCGGCCAGGAACCGCTTCGTATAATCCCTTGCATCCGTAGGAGGATCCACAATCACCTCGCGTCGCTCGAGCACAAGCGAATTCGTGGGGCATTTATGGGCGCAGACCCCGCACCCGATGCATAGTTCCGTGTTGAGTACAGCTATTTTCCCGGTCTTATTCTGCGCCTCCGGGGAAGCCTCGAGCCTAAGCGCTTCCATGGGACAGCGCTTGGCGCACAATCCGCATCCCTTGCAGGTTTCGGAACGGGTGCGCACGCGGTAATTGGAGGCATCCATGCTTTTCGCATGCTTAAGGATGTGGAATCCCTCGAACCACATGCAGCAGCATTTGCAGCAACTGCAGATGGTATCCGCACCTCGCTGCTGGTTAGACAAACCATGAACCAGACCGGAATCGGCGGCGTGAAGCAAGATTTCGTGGGCATCCTTGCGGGTAATTTCGCGCCCCAATCCTTGGTCGACGATATAATGCCCGAGCTGGTCAAAATGAAGGCAATTTTCAGTTGGATGTTTGCAATCCGGAGAGTCTGGATCAAGGTTTTTTCGATGCCGGCAGGGGCAGGTGCTGACTGTATAATATTCCATAGAGTCGAGAACCTGGGCTACATCTTCATAGGGCAAGATCAGGCGTGGGTCCTCGATGGTCTTTTCGACGGGAAGCGCCCGCAGCCCCCTCGCATGTACCCCGCCCATTGCGGCGTCAAAGAAACCGTGAAAAAAATATTTATTGGTGAGCGGCGCTATGGCTTTGCTGGACTCGTCGGTGCGCCCGGGCCAAAAAGCGCTGCGGAGAAAAACGAAAAAGGCATCATTCACTCTATAGCGAACCGTCTGCTCCCGAGAACTCCTGAAGACCAGCCCTTTCCTGGCCAGCGCATCAAGCTGACCGCCCAATTTGTCAGGGGGCATCTGCTTCATCCCGGCCAGCTCCTGCACATCCTTCCCGGAAAAAGGGATTCCAGTCAGCAGGGATGCCTCTTCCGGGGTGTAGCGGGCCTGGATCAAAGGGATTAACTCAGGGGATTCAGGTAGCCCCGCCCATGCCTGCCTCAGCCACTCAATAAAACGCTGGTAAATCTCTTGCTCTTTCATTTCTTTCCCCTCCATTGAATTTTCAAATATAAAGAGACCGTTTTTCCCCTTCCAGGCCCGCCACATAGGCCTCTGCCTCTTGGGGCGAAACTCTTTCCAGGGACCCATCGGTTTTTTGGATGATGACGCCTGAGGAAGTCAAGAGCCTGTAATTTTCTTTTCGATCTTCGGGATCAGGCCAACAAAGGAGCTGGCAGTTCCCACAGGTCTGATAGAGTTTCTCGCGCATGAGGACATGGGGAAAGCCGCCCTCCATCGGGGGCCGCCTGGAATAGGCCTTCAATCCCTTGATCATGGCCTCCCGAAAGGCCAAGTCATCCTCCGGAATAAAAAAGCGACCTGGAGACCAGGTGGACCATTTTTTCGAGGGGTGGAGCCCCGTCATCCCACCGCAAACAAACTCGCAACGAAGGTAGTTCCTTCGCTTCGCGTAAGAAAAGGAGTATCCTCCCAGGTTCACCGTGGCTTCTTCTTTCGGGTCCATCAGGCCCGAACAGCAGGAGGCCAGGCAAAGTTTGCAGTGGTTACAGTAGTTTTCCTCTGCGGGTAAGGGATCCGTGGGCTCCAGTTCGGCTGCGGTCACGCAGGTCCCCAGAATCACAGCTGCCCCATAGGCGCGGGTGATCACATTTCCCGAAAAACCAAACCACCCTACCCCCGACCGAACGGCGACGTAGCGATGGGACAGGTCAGGATGCATGTTCAACCTTCCGATTTTCCCCTCATCGCGGTAGGATTCGTTGGCTACTATCCCCAGGGACGGAAATCCCTTCTGCTCCAGATGCTTAGCCAGGTGAGCGGCGATTCCCGTGGCCAGCATGTTGACCCGAAGATTGTCCTGCTCGTGGCTCAGGCGGTCCTTCTTGGCCAGGAAAGGGCGAATGAAGTCTTTGCTCAGGGGGATGGCAAAAGAGATGGCCGACTTCGCTTCTGGAAGGACGTAAGTAAGATCCGTAGAGGGAGGACCTCCTTGCAGGGTCTGCCGGGTGGCGATTCCCACGATAACGGTTCCATAGGATTTGACGACTTCCTTAACTTGTTCGGTCAATGGGTCCATGATTCCTCCTCACCAGAAAAGGGCGAAGGCCCCCGCTTAGGCTGCCCCTCTGTTCTCTAAGGCAATTTTTTTAAACAATTCTTTAGCGGTCTCATAAATTAATGAGCGGTCAACCCGCTGGAGCTTCAAGGCTTCCTGAGGACAGGTGATCGTGCACAGCCCGCAGCCGAGGCACTTCTCGGGGTTGGCCACAGCCCGGCCCGCCTTCTCGTCCAGGGAAAGCGCTCCGAAGAAACAACGGTCAACGCATGTACCGCATAGGACACAATCTTCATTTGCCTGGGGTACAAAATTGGAAGGCGCCAGGGCATTCGGGTTATCCCAGCGGGTTCTTCCGCGAGTCTGAGAACAGCAGCACTCGCAGCACAGGCAGATAATCATGTGATTGGGGTCCTTGTAGTTTTCGGTCGTGGCTACCAGCCCCAGGTCCTGCATCTCCAGGAGATAGCCCTTGGCTTGTTCTCGGGAAACCTTCTTACCCAGCCCAATCGACTCGAAATGCACGGCCGGCAACCCGATCATGATACAGGCCCCGACCGGATTCTTTTCTTTGCACTCCCGTTCCCCAAGTTTTTCGGTACGCGTCCGGCAGGGACACGGTACGAGCGCCAGTTGATCTCCAGGAAGGTCATCGATGAGCCGGAGGGCCTCCTCCCCTTTCAGGACCTGCTGTCCATGTTCGATCGTGCGCTCTACGGGAACGACGCGCATGACTGGCGTGCCCTTCTCCGAGGATTCGTAATATTTGTAATACCCTTCCTTGATAAAAAACTCCTTATAGAGCCGGATGGCTTCCAGGTCTTCCGGTCTCTTCTCGGGATAGAACTGGTGGATGTTGAGGAGCGTGGGAATCGTCGGCAGAGAACACATATCTCCCATCTTTAGGATGCAGTTTCTCCGGGCCAAGTCGTTGAATACCTTTTGCACCTCGCCCCGGTCCTGGCCGGAGGCTGCGGCCACCTCTTCTACGGTCGTGAACTTTGCCGGCATCCGGAGGTGCTGGACCAGATTGGCCTCCTCCGGAGAGTAAATAAGTTTTAAATAGGCGATGAAGGCCTGCGAGAAGGAGCCGCCGGCCTTGGGGGCCCCGAGCGGACTCTGATCGATCGTTTTGACAATGCGCAGATAGGGAGAATCATCCATGTCATGCTCCTTTCTAAAGAATCTTACCCTTCAATCTCCTCGATCAATGCCTGGTCCTTGATATTTATACAGCCGATCACGCTTTGGGCCGCTGGGCATCTTGACAGGTAAGCGGAGAGCGCCTCCTTGGCTTCTTCCGTCTTCCCCTTCGGAACTTTCATGTGGTAGATGACTTGGATGCGGGTAATCTTCAAAATGCCATTTACATTCTCAATGTCTCCTTCCACATC
>CAYQWO010000099.1:8756-10032 GCA_964421095.1 uncultured Syntrophaceae bacterium | reverse complement strand
CCATGACTTCCTGGGGCACTGTGCTGATCGGAGCAAATTGCTCCAGGGATGGTTTGGCTGTGGCATCGATCCCCATCTTATCCACTACCCCTAAAGGTTCTGCCGAAGGGTCCAGGGAGGAACCGCGAGCCCGGGGGACGATGAAAATATCCCGCGCAGCCTGGACCCGTGTGGCCATCGCCCAAAAAACCTGCTGCAGGTCTGCTACATCGATGTCGTGATCGACCACGATGGCGTGCTTCAGGTAAAGGTCTGCGCTAAAAGCCGCCAGCAGGGCTGAGCGGGCTTGGCCTTCGTATTTCTTCCTCATGGAAATAACCAGCGTGAAAGGTGCCACCGCCCGCACCGCCTCTACCTCGGGAACGGCTCCCTTAATCACCCTGTAATAATTAGCTTCCATAGGAATGGTGGCCATGGTCAGATGTTCCCTGTGCTGGCCACCGCAAATATCCTGGTAGATGGGGTCCCGGCGGTGCGTGATGGCCTTAACCCTGAGCACGGGATTATTCCCCGGGCGTGTGGCGTACCCCGTGAACTCCCCGAAAGGCCCTTCTTCTTCCCGGACGTTGGGTGCGATTTCCCCCTCCAGGATGATTTCAGCCCCGGCTGGGACCATCAAGTCCACAGTTTTGCACCTGACCATCTCCAGGGGGCTTCCCTTGAGCCCTCCGATGATTCCTAATTCGCTTTCATTGTAAGGCCCCACGGCCAGAGCACCGATGGCCCAGGCTGGATGGTTGCCGATGGAAACCGCCACTTCCAGGGGCCTGCCCTGTCCCTCCATTTTGAAAAAGATGGAGTGGAGGTGTTTTCCCACGGTCATGAAGATTCCCAGGCAGTCCTTCCCCTTGACCATTAGACGGTTATAACTCAGGTTGTAATCCCCCGTATCGGGATCTTTGGCCAGGACAATGCCAGCTGTAATGTAGGGGGCCGCGTCGACATTGTGGTAAATCATCGCCGGAAGCATTCTTATGTCGACTTTGTCTCCTTGCCAGACGACCTCTTGCACCGGAGCATGGGATACTTCAACTGGAGGGATGGGCTTCTGGTAGGCCTGGGCAACCCTCTGGTTTAATTCCCCCTTGGAAACTCCGCACCCCCGAGCCACCCGGCCCCGATCCGCATAACAGTTAACGACTACGGGCATGGTGTGCCCTTTTATCCTTTCAAAAAAGAGGAGCGGTATCTGCCTGGCTCTCTCCAGTTTGGTGACGATAGCGGACACTTCATACCGCGTATCCACCTCTTTGGGGATCCGAATGAATCCCCCTTC
>CAYQWO010000099.1:0-8656 GCA_964421095.1 uncultured Syntrophaceae bacterium | reverse complement strand
ATGATATCCCGGTCCATTAACTTACGGATGCTGCCCAGAATCGCCTCAGTAACCTGTTGCAAGGTATCATGGGGCTTATCCTTCCAGAGGTTGGGTGGATACATGGACTGCTGGTAGATTGGCGCATAGGCCTCTGTCCGCAAGGTGGCCAGAGGATTCCACTTGGTAAGGCTGCGCTTGTGCCACAGGGCATCCAGGTGAATGGTGGCATCAATCGTCAGCTCCCCGGAGGTTCCAGCCTTCGCCAGAAGCCTCCCTTCGTAATCGACGATCATGGATCTTCCGGGCACATGGGCCCGGGGTCTCTCTGGGCTGTTCAGAGTATCACCCGCGTTGGGGGCCACTACGTAACAGATATTCTCGGCCGCCCGCATCCGGTTCTGCATTTCCCACCAGTCATAAGGTTCCGCACAGGTCACGCCCAGCCAGGAGGTGGGCCGGATGAGGACTTCCGCGCCCTTCAAGGCTAAGCAACGCGTGATCTCCGGGAAAAGCCCATCGTAGCAGATGAAGCATCCCAACCGTCCCAGAGGGGTATCCACCACCGGGAAGAGGGAGTCCTGGCCATATTTCTTGATATACTCGTCTAAGACATCATGGGGAGAAGTGGAGGCTTCGATGTCGAAAGCCGGCTGGATCTTCCGGTACCTGAGGATGACTGCGCCTTTGTCATCGATGATAAAAGCGGTGCTAAAGTGCCGGTCCGGCCAGTCGGGGTGCACCTCCCAAGAATGTCCCACGATATAGGCCTTATGTTCGACTGCCTTTTCGGATAGGCGCTGTGTCTGGGGACCCGGAATGGTGATACAGGCCTTCAGGAGCTCCTTCAAAGACCATCCAGCCCTCGGAAATCCATGGAGCATGGACTCGGGAAGGGCGATGAGGAGTTTTTCACCATGAGATTTTTCCCGAGCGGCCCAGTTGATGAGCTGGCAAATTCGGGTAAGGTTCTTATCAATGGTCTCTTTGACTTTTGCGGCAGAGCGGCTAAGATCTACCATCTCCACATCGGATTGAATGACAACCGCGCGATAAGGATCTGCCATGATCTTCCTCCTTAAATTTGAAATTTCTTTGGGACGCAGGTAAACGCAGATTTCTCAGATGGGGAAATTCTTTATCTATGGGAATCATGGGAAACACGCTCCAAAACAGTTGTTCCAAATAGAACGGGTATGTCTTAAAGCCTGAAGGTCAATCCCGGCCAGAAGGATTTCCTCATCCCTGCCTCCTTCCGCAATAATCCAGCCTTCACAGGAAGTTGCTTCCTTCACGAAGGCCTCTATTTCATCCCGGGTTTGGAAAGCGGGCGGGGCCAATATGAGGCTTTGTCCGCCTTCCGCAGGCAGGCCGGGGGCCTCCGCAAAGATTCTTAAGGACCAGAAGGCATTGTTCGGGGCCACGATGGGGAGTTTGTAGTCGAGCACGCGGCCGAGGAGGGACATCCTCTTCTGGGGTTTCTTCCTGAAGATCAGACAGGGATTAAAGATGAGATCAACCCCAGCTTCGTGCAAGCGATAGAAACCCTCAGGGAATCCCCAGCCGTCTATGCAGATGAGAATGCCGATTTTCCCCCACGGTGTCTCCATGGGGATATAATGATCCCCCCGGGCGAAGGGCTCTACACCGGGGACGACATGTACCTTCCTCTGCCGCCCGACCACCCGGCCTGCGGAATCCACAAGAACACATTCATTATAAAGCTGGCCGCCTTCCTCTACCAAAAATCCAGCGATCACGCAGATGCGCAGATCCCGAGCCGCTCTGCGGATCTCCTCTTCACCCGAAGCTGGGTAGGCTTCCGGAAAACAGGCGAGGTCTGCTCCCTGGCCAGAGGCCTCCTTTAAGAGATCTACAGCATGAGAAACATTTTTCGGGTTCAGAAGATAACCGATGGGCAGGGCCTGAATGGCGGCCACGGTCACAGAACAGTTGCTCATTTTTTCTTTCTAAGATTATGGAGAAGTGGCCCAATTTAAAGGGCCAAATAGGCCTTTTTTATATGGTCGTTGTGCAGCAATTCCTTTCCCTTACCTTCCATGACGATTTTCCCGTTTTCGAGAACGTAAGCTCTATGGCTGATCTCGAGGGTAATGTAAACATTTTGCTCGACCATCAATATGGTCACCCCTTTCTCCCTTATCTCTTTGATGGTATCGAATATCTTGGCGATCAGCAAAGGTTGCAATCCTACGGAGGGTTCGTCAATCATGAGCAGGTCGGGCTTGGACATTAAGGCCCGCCCGATGGCCAGCATCTGTCTTTCGCCCCCGCTCAGGGTTTTGACCATCTGGCTTTTTCGTTCCCCAAGCCTTGGGAATAGGTTGAATATCAATTCCAGGCTCTCCATCCTCTTTTCCTTGGCCCTCTGGATATAAGAACCCATTTTCAGGTTATCCAGGACAGTCATATCGGGGAACAGATGCTTTTCCTCAGGGATCAGAGCGATCCCCAGGCGAACGATTTGCTCTGGGGCCAGGCCATCGATTCGTTGGTTCCGGTAGGTAATGGCATTGGCCTTATCCGTTCTCATGGGTCGCAGCATTCCCAGCGTGGTTCGCAGCAGGGTACTTTTGCCCGCTCCATTCGGTCCCAGGACACTTACGATCTCTCCTTGCTCCACCTTCAGCGAAACATCCCATAATACCTGTACTCGCCCGTAGCCTACGTTTAACTCTTTTACCTCAAACATACCGCTCTCCCAGGTAGGCTTTGATTACTTCGGCATTCTCAGCAACTTCCTGCGGAGAGCCTTCCGCAATTTTTTCGCCATAGTTTAAGACAATGATCCGGTTGCATATGCTCATGACGGCCTTCATGATATGCTCCACCATGAATACCGTAATCCCCTTGCTGTTGATCTGCCGCAGTAAATTAAGGGCTTCGGCCATTTCTGCCGGCGTGAGGCCCGCCATGATCTCATCCAGGAGGATGACTTCAGGCTCTGTAGCCAGAGCCCTGGCCAATTCCAGCCGACGCCTGTCTTCGGTGGTGATCTCATTGGGCGTAAGATTCATTTTCTCTCTGAGACCTACGAATTGGAGAATCTCCCGGGCCTTTTCGCGCCCGCGAGTTTGGCTGAAACCTCGCCCGTACATCGCCCCGATCAGAACGTTTTCCAGAAGCGTCATCTGGGAAAAAGGCTGGACAATCTGGAACGTCCGGGCGATTCCCATCCGGCATATGATACAGGGCTTTTTCTTCGTTATGGACTGCCCCTTGTAGCGAATTTCACCTGAGGTGGGAGCATAGATCCCGGAGATGACGTTGAATAAAGTAGTCTTTCCCGATCCATTGGGACCGATCATTCCCAGGATATCCCCCTTATGGAGGGTGACATCCACATCGTGAAGAGCCATGAGTTCGGCGAAATTTTTTGTTATCTTTTCTACCCTGAGGATCTCTATGGCCTTCCCCCTTACTCTTTATTTGGCCAGAACACGTTGCCGGAATAAACCCATGAGCCCCCGCGGCAAAACCAACACAACCAAGACCACGATGAAGCCCACAATGATAAGATAGGTATATTTAAATTCCGCCCACAGAATCTCTTCGATGGCCGCCAAAAATGCGGCCCCGATGACGGGACCCAAGAGCGTTCCCGCTCCACCCAGAAAGGCCATGATGATCATCCGGACTGTGAGCAATACGTTAAAGGCATCCCCCGGGTAAAGGAAGGTCATCCAGTAGGCGTAGATCCCTCCAATCATTCCTGCCGTAAAGGCACTGATCCCGAAAGCGATCAGTTTGCAGTAGAAGGTGTTCACCCCGCTCACTTCCGCGGCCAATTCCGCCTCCCGGATGGCCATAAGGGCTTTGCCAAACTTGGATTTTTCAAACCAAAAAGTCGTACCGATGATCAGCAATACCACTGAGAACATCATGTAGTAGAAAAACGGATAGTTCGTATAGATGGGCAGAGAGAGTCCATTGCCTCCCCCGGTGATCCCCTCAAATTCGAGGGCCACCTGCTTCATAGCCTCGGCAAAGGCCAGCATGGCGATGGCAAAATAGGCGCCCCTCAGCCTCATGGTGGGGATACCCACGAGCAGCGCAAGAATACTGGCGAATATCGCCCCGATGAACATAGCCGGGAAGAAGGGCATCCCCAGTTTTACCATCAGGACGCCGGTCGTATAGGCTCCAATCCCGAAGAAGGCCACATGGCCGAAGTCCAGGTATCCGGTATAGCCGGTCAACAGGTTGAGACTCCCTGCTAATCCAATCCACATAAAGATGAATGTGATGAGCCTCAGCCAGTATCCGGAGATCGCCAGAGGAGCTACGGCACCCAGGAGGATCAAAACGATGGGCATCCACCATCTGGCCAATAAAGATGTCCTCATTCCTTTGTCACACCAATCCCTTCCCGAATATTCCCGTAGGGCGCACGATCAACACGACGTAGAGGACGGCGAAGATCAGGATGTAAGTCATTCCGGCCCCCATGAAATTCGTGCTCAGCGACTGCAGTATCCCCAGGATAAGACCCCCAGCCAGGGTGCCGGGGATATGCCCCATCCCACCTACAACTACGATAAAGAACGAAAACAGCAAATAATCGCCTCCCATGGCCGGAAACACAGAAAAACTCATGCTCAGGAGGGACCCGGCGATGGCTGTGATTGCCGCGCCCAATCCAAAAGTGACCGCATAGATGACCGAGGGTCGCACCCCTTGAAGTCGCGCCCCATCCTTGCTCTGGGAGGTGGCCTTGATTGCTCTGCCGATATCCGTACGTTGCAAAAACAAGTAAAGCCCGGCCAAGGCCGCCACGGCAAAGGTGAACGTAGCCAGACGTACATAAGGAATGGTGAAAAAAGCTACTTTGAAATTCGCCCCGGCATATCCGGGGTTCACCAGGCGGTAATCCCCCTTCCAGGCAATCAGGGCCAGGTTAGCGATGATGAGGGATAGACCAAACGTTAGAAGCAGAGACATGATCTCTGGGGCTTCGATGATCCGATTGATCACGTATCTTTGCAGCAGGAATCCAAAGATAAAGAGGAGAGAGCAGGAGAGCGGTATGGAAAGGAACGGATCGAGCCCATAGATCTTGAACAGCCAATAGGTAATAAAGGCCCCCAGCATGATAAATTCGCCGTGGACGATGTTGATGATGCGCAGTACACCAAAAACCAAGGAGAATCCAACGGCACAGGAGGCATAAATTCCCCCGATCAAAATCCCATCTAACAGGACCTGTAGGAGCATGGACCGCAACCCGCTTCTTTTCCGGCAACTAAATCAAACGCAGCAAGTATCTTGATAATGGGCTCCCTCTCCCTTGAGAGACTGTTTCGCAAATCGTTTTCCATGGGCCGGGGTTCAGGGGTGAGCGCCGCAGAATCGGCGGGAATAACCCAGCAATGAGCGGATTGCTTGTATTCCGCAAGGGTAATGTCGGCGACTTCTTGAATAGAATCAGTAACCTGGCATCCAGAACGACAAAAGTAAACATCGACGCCAACCATGAAAGAATAACCGCCTCATTATGCAAGCGAACCCCTGAGCCTCGGCTGGAACCCCTTCCATCAATTGCCACACAGTCTCTGATGGGAGAGGGAAACGATTTTGAGTCAAATTATTTAATGCGTGCGTATTATCTAACCTTCCAAGCTGGAGCCGGATAAATAAATTTTGCCTCCTCCCAATCAGCAGGATCCACGCAGACCGGTTTCCCCTTTTGGATCTGGAAGATGCTGAGGGGATTTGCCATATTGAGTCCGGTAGGATCGAATTTGACAGGGCCAGCTCCCGTAGTGATCTCCAGTTTAGCCAATTCCTCCCGGACCCGGACTCTTTTCTCCTCGGTGAGAGGAGGAGTCCCGCCAGCCTTTTGTATGGCCATCTGGAAGGAAATTCCTCCAGCCACGGCGCAGGCTTGGGTCCCATCGGGGTAGATTCCATATTTTTTCTTGAAGGCATCGATGAACTGGCCTGTGGTCCCTAATAGGGGATCGCTGAAGGGCGCCTTCGGGGATATGTAACTATACTCCAGAGTATTTTCAGCGTCTTTGCCGAGTTCTTTGGCAAATTCCGGGGTGAGCGTTCCAAAGCTGAAGCAATAAGCTTTGGGGTTAAAGTCGATCTCTTTGCTCTGTTTCATGACCATCATGGCCACAACGGTATGAGATCCCACGCAAAGGACGTCGGGATTCTTAGCCTTCACTTTCTGCAATATGGGAGTGATGTCTTCCATTTCCACAGGATAGGACTCGTAATGGATGACCTGGAAACCATATTTTTCGCCATAAGACTTAAATCCCGCAGCCGAGGACAAATAAAATGGCGCCTTGGGGGCGATCACGGCCACGGTCTGCGGCTTCGGGGATTGCCTGCTCAGGAGCCTCATGTAAGGATCAGCCAACTCATCAGCCGGCCGCAATGTGCAAAATAGATATTTAAATCCTCTTGTGAAAAGGGGCCGGGCGTTTCCAGCTGCTTCGATCATAGGAACTTTGTATTTTTCCGTGATGGTGCTGCTCGGGCCGACGCAGTCGCTGGAGAATGGCCCGAAGATAAGATCGACTTTATCCTCGGTAATCAGCTTTTCAATCAGCTTGGTAGCGGTCGCCGGATCACTCTTATCGTCGTAGTAGATGATCTCCACCGGATATTTCTTGCCCTTGACCTCAATACCTCCCTGGGCGTTGACCAAATCGGCCCAAAAGTCATAGGCCCTTTTCAGGTTGGTTCCTTCCCTGGCGAATTTTCCCGTATGGGCGATGGCTGACCCGAAAACGAATTTTTCTCTCTGAGCCTCAGCGGGGATGGACGATAGAAAGAGGAATAAAAAGATGGAGAGAATCAATACGAGACTTCGGCCAATTTTTATAGGTTTTCTTTGATTCATTCTTCACCTCCTCCATTTTGATGTCGTTTTTATACTGCTATTTAGACAAGATTGTCAAGAAGAAAGCGCCCTCCCAGTGTTTAAAAACCTTTCGGAATTTTTACAAAATTTTGCCGTCCCGGAATGCGCAGGGCAAATATGATGAGGAGCCAAATCAAAGGGCAACGAGGAGGAAGTTAATGAGGCCTGATGGAGGTTGGCGTGATTTCTATCTTGGCCTATAAGGCACTCATTGTTTAACCAGTGGGGGAGTGGACGGTTGGTACAGGAAAAAGTCATACACTGCCCGGGCGATCTGCGAAATTGCCCGCTCCCGTTCGGCAATCTCTTTGTCCGATGACTTCACGAAGACGGCAATGGCCACATGTCCCGCATCGTCTGGGAGCGTGATAATCCCGACATCATTTGTTATACCGTCGATCGTGCCTGTCTTGTGCGCAATGGCGATTTCCGAGGGCAGAATGCCTTTGAGCCGGGCCTTCCCCGTTTGACAACGCTCCATAATATCCAGGAGCAACGCTGCACTTTCCCGTTTCAGTAGATCCCCGCGGTAAATCTGTTCCAACAACGTCACCATGGCCTCAGGCGTTGAGGTATCCCGCGGATCTGTCTCAAACTTCCGGGCTGCTGCTTTCCTTGATTCGGGTGTCGTCGCCTCATGGAGCTTTTTAAAGAGTTCCGGCGTCCATTCGATTTCCGGCGGTAATGTATAGCCTGTGGAGTCAGCAATTAAATTTATTGTAGGTCGATTGATCTCCATGTCCCGGATACCCAGGGCTCTCATGCGAGCGGTGACCGCCTCTGGTCCCCCCGCCAGACGCAGTAACAGATCGGTCGCACTGTTATCGCTAACGCGCAGCATCAGTTCGAGAAGATTCCGGACGGAAAGCACTACGCCGGGCTTATTTAAAAGGGGGGTCAGCGTTCCGCTCCCGGGACGGAGGTCGCTGGGCTTCAGTTCAATCATCTGGTCGAGTGTGATCTCTCCCTGATCGACTCGGGCGAAAAGCTGTACGGCGATGGGAACCTTGTATGTGCTCGCCATCGGGAAGCGCTCCCTTGAATTGAGTGCGATGCGACGCCTGGATTCAATGTGCGCGGCGCTGATCCCCACAATTCCCCCCGCTGATTTCGCTGCCCGGGCGATCTCACCTTCGAGGCGTTGGAGGGCGACATCCGCGATGGGGTTTGTATCGGGTTTAGCAGGTATTTGAGCAAATCCGGGTGGGGCCAGGGAAAGGAGTAAGACCAACGGGACGATTCTCAATGATTGGCTCATGGAAAATCCTCTCGGCGAAGGGAGATAAACCACTGTTGGCCGGGTTGATTCTATTTTCTTCAAATCTGTGGGTTTGCCGCCTCTGGCCAAAGATTGGCCGCTCTCAGGCACAATGATCGAAATAATGAATTTCGAAAAGCAAACAGCCTCCTTTACTGCTGAAGGGCCCATGGGGAGCGTGGGGAGGTCGGCAAGCGTAGGTCAGGGGGCCGAAAGTCTTCCCCCCCACGGTTAAATCCCCGGAAATCTGGAAGACTTCCTCCCAATAATCATGCTCAAAGGGCTGGGTGGTAAAGGCCCCTGGTTGGAAACGGAGCAAGCGGGTTCTGGACCCTCTCTTTGACTTTTCATCCAAATGACCCGTGATAATTTTTTGTTCGATCTCTGGAGGGTAACCCGGCGGAGTTTCCCAACCAGAAGAAAGGTCCAAAGCAAAGAATTCTAAATGCTCTTTTAACATCATAGGCCTCCTTTAATCCCCCCACCGTCGCCCTCCCCCTCTGAGGGGGGAGGATAGGGAG
>CAYQWO010000098.1:9181-10059 GCA_964421095.1 uncultured Syntrophaceae bacterium | reverse complement strand
CTTCAAAATAGTACGTTTGGGGCGTTTATGTCCTTTGTTAACGGTGATCTCATACCCTATCTACGAACCCTTAAGAATAAACCTGGAGCAGCTGCGAGACAGAAGGTTATTAGCGAAGTGTTCTCATCCATTGAAAAAACAGGGGTGGATACCGAGCGCAACCTTCTCGATATTCTTGATAAAGTTCATGAGCTCTCAATTGAGCAGGTTGACGAAACCCATATGTTCCCCATATCCCAGGTTTACGAAGGACTGCTCCAGAAGATGGGGGAGAAAAATAATGATGGTGGGCAATTTTTCACACCGAGAGAAGTTATCCGGGTAATGGTAAGAGCGATTAACCCTGAAATTGGTGAGATGGTCTATGACCCATGCTGCGGGACTGGTGGATTTTTGGCTCAGGCATACCAGCACATGAGGCAAAAAGCAAAGACAGGAACGGATATTGAAGCGCTCAAAACCGGGACTTTCTATGGGAGAGAAAAAGAGAACCTGGTTTATCCCATTGCTCTGGCAAACCTTGTTCTTCAGGAGATCGATGAGCCCCATATATGGCATGGGAATACTTTAACGGGGCTTGAGGTTTATGGCGGCCTATTTTCAGGCGCGCCACCCATGTTTGACGTTGTACTCACAAATCCTCCTTTTGGTGGTAAAGAAGGAAAGGATGCGCGGACACGATTCGCATACAAGACAGGCTCCACCCAAGTGCTCTTTCTCCAACATGTAATTGATAGCCTCAAACCTGGCGGGAGATGCGGAATCGTAATGGATGAAGGCGTCCTCTTTCGGACCAATGAAACTGCCTTTGTCCAGACTAAGCGCAAACTTCTTAATGAATGCAATTTATGGTGCATCGTAAGCCTTCCGCCAAAGGT
>CAYQWO010000098.1:1212-9171 GCA_964421095.1 uncultured Syntrophaceae bacterium | reverse complement strand
TCTTACTACCTAAGAAAAATCGGCGTTACTCCATTTCCCGCTGAACCAAGACACCAGCAAGACGAACCTTTTGTTTTTTACCAAAGGAGTACCTACAAAAGAAATCTGGTATTACGATCTGTCGGACCTGAATATAACCAAAAAGCAGCCCTTAAGCCTGGAAAATTTTGAGGAATTTTTCAAATTACTGCCCGAGAGGGCAGCCAGTGAACGCTCCTGGCGGATTTCAATAGAAGAGATCAAGGCGAAAAATTACGATCTCAAGGCGATTAATCCAAAGCGAAAAGAAAACGAGGACAAGAGAACGCCAGGAGAATTGATTGCCATTATCGAATCACAGGCAAAAGAGATAGCCGATGCAATAACAAAACTAAAAAATGCAGGCATATAGCCTGCTCATGTTGAAATTTTGGCTCCTCTGGGGGTGGGAAATGCGGATAAGAAACAAGGGAAGCCTGACAGAGAAGGAAATAATGAGGGCATTAAGAGAGCACAGGGATATTTTGGAGAAATACAAGGTTAAAAGAATAGGTTTGTTTGGTTCTTATGTCAGAGGTGAACAGAAAAAAAAGAGTGACGTAGATTTAGTGGTTGAATTTGATTTATCTGCCTTTGGCCATAATTTTGAAGGCCTTTTTGATGTTTTCATAGATTTATCTTCTTACCTCGAAAAATTATTTGGGAAAAAAGTGGATATCCTAACTCCTGTTAGCATTGAAAGTATCCGCATAAAGGAAGTTGCTGAGGAGATCAAACGGAGTGTAATATATGCCTAAAAGAGGCGATAAAGAATTCCTTTCGTCGATTACTTTTACATTAAACTTCCTCTTACATCGTCTTCCATTTCGACCTTATCTTTTACTCACGGCAATCGGAAAATCAGGGATGGTCTGGGGCTTGGTGGTGGTGGGCGTCTGTTGGCCCTTGGTCAACTCCTTGACCCGCTCGGAGATATAAAGGTCAAGCATGTTTACGGTGATCTTGCCTTTGCCCGTATAATCAGCCTTGCCGCCGATCCCTTCCACGAGTGCTTTGGTAAAGGCGCCGTTTTTCCATGCCGGGTCTTCAACGGAATACTGATTTCCCGTGGATGAGGCAAAAACCACCGCCCCACTCTCGGCGCTGGCCAGTTCATTCACAATGCCCGTTGTATCAAGGGCTCCTCTCCTTTTGCCCATGATATTCCCCGAATGGCAGGTGTCCAAAAAAACGATTGTTTTTCCAGGCAGAGAGGCTACGGTATTTTTAACGTCTGAAAAGGGCGCTCCTGTGCGCTTCAGCTTTTCCGTATTGGCATTTACGGGTAAAAAGTAATAGATGCCGCTGGGATCATTCACTCCATGGCCGGCCAAAAAGATGACGGCCACATCCTTGCTCGTTGTCTCTTTTTGAATCCAGTCCAGCCCGTCGAGGATTTCATCCTTCGTGGCCTTTTCGTTGGCCAAGAGCTTTATCACCACATCGCGATACAATTCCCCCTTCTGCTTCCCCATGGCTTCGGCAAAATCGCTCGCATCCTTGGCGGCAAACTCAAGGGTCAGGTTCTTATCCTCATATTTGCTGATGCCAATGGCCAGAACGTAGAGCTTTGGCTTGATGACAAATTCTTCCTTTTGGATTTTGCCTACCCATTTTACTCTCACGGTCGCCGGTTCACTTGCGGAAAACCTGTTTTCGGCAACAATGGAGATTTGAGATTCCCGCTCAGGAATGGGTACTTTCATTTCGCGGATTTCTCCATCCTTTGGCACAATCTGCACGGCTCTCTGCGTCGAAACCGGTCTTCCGTCCACTAAGGCCTTTATCCCGGTAACCGGCTCTCCGGAGGGAGTGCGGACAGAGAAGCTAACCACAACCTCCGTAGCTGAAACCTCTGCCCCATCACGGGGCGAAAGAATGTTGACTACCGGGGGCAGCATCTGCTGGATGGATGCCTCCGGCTTTCTGCCCGATTCCTCATTGGCCAGGCGAATGCCTTCCTTCTCCTCCAGGGTCTCCAAAACTTTGGCGATAACATCCGGTCGGTAATAAGTGGACCTGAATTTAGAGGCGGGGAAGAAATCTGCTGCCTGGTCTTGGCCATTGTTTACATGCCAGCCGATCAACTCCTCTGCACCCGGTGAAGCATCGAAGTAGCCGGAGGGCGTCCAGAGGACCCACCTCTTTTTGTCCTTATGAGGAAAGAGGGCTAGAAGCTCCTTACCATCCTCCATCCGGTACCAGCGGACGGTGCCATCGCCCAGAGCAGCCAGAGCGATTTTGCCGTTGCCAGACGCATTTGCGCACCAGCTCGTTAGCCGCGTGGGGATTTTCCATTTTTCCCGGCCATCTCTGTCATAGAGGCGCAGGAACCAGTCCGTGCCGAGCAAGAATGTCTTTCCCCCAGGGGATATGGCCAGGCTGCGGGAGAACTCGTTGGGTATAAGTTTTAACGGAACACCATTGAGTTCAGGCGCAGGCGTAAAATTCCATTTCTGAATGTTCAGGCCCAATCCGGAAGTCTTAGGGGCAGAAAGGGATTTGGCAAAGATAAGTTTAAGGCCACTGGTCAGAGTACGATCAGGGATCGAAAAACGGGCCGGCGATTTCCCTTCCCGTTCATAGCTGAACCCAACCTCGAAGCTATCAGCGGAGGTGAGAAAATTGTGCTGACTATCCCTGTAATCGGCCGTAGGCGAGACTACAAAGAGCACCTCTTTGTCTGAGCGGTCGATGACGCCAAAGGCCGGGTCAGTGGAGCTAAAGACGATCCCCCCCTTACGGACAGGCAGAATATGCGTGTAAGAATAATTGGCGACGAAGATATCCGCATGGATTCCCTTTCCGCCAGCCGTCCATTTGCGGATAAAGGATGGCCCCCTTAATCCCTTTCCTGCATAAAGGAACTTTCCGTCCGCTGACCAGGCAACGGTGAAGATTGCCCCCTCCCGCATCCCTGAAGCATCCGGTGTATATAGAAAAGCCAAATCTTTGCCCGAGAGAACATCCATTTTTACGGAATCCAAAAATCCGACGGCGATTTTTGAGCCATCAGGGGAAAAGCTTACAGAAGAGGACCTCTTTCCACTTTTGGCCTTCTCCTTGGCGATTAATCTAAAGTTTTGGTCATAAAGGCGGATGTATCCATCAAAGGATGATGTCACCAGCCTGCCTTGCTTATCAAAATCGGCACAGACGCTGGCATCACCATAAAGCCTATCTTCTGCCACGAGGGTGCAATCAAATGTCTGGTAACTTCTGATCCCATTTTTCCATCCTAATGTTGCCACAAGGAACTTGCCATCCTTAGAATAGGTGAGATGCAAAATAACTTGGGGGAGTCCTGAGATTCTTTTTGTGAGCTTGCCGCTCTCCCGGTCAAAAATATATATATTGTATGATCTTTCTCGTTCTAATCCTGTCCTCCCTCCGCAGGCAATTGTTTTTCCATCCGGGGAAATGGCCACAGCATGGATCATGCCTTCGTCTCCATCTCCGATGGGGGCTCTTATCGTCCGGATCAGTCTTCCCGTGGCGAGCTCCCACACCCGGACCGTTTTATCAGGAGAACCTGTAACCAGATAACGATTTTCCTCATCAATTCCGATCCTCTCGATCCGGGCCGTATGCATTCCAGTCTCGATACGGAGGATTGGCTCTTTTGGTGGCTCACCGGCATAGGAAACTGCGCCTTTTCCATTCTGGAAGACCTGAAAAAGAAGGAAAAAGCAGAAAAAAATCAATATTCGGTAAATTGCCCTATTCATTTTTTCCCCCTCCTTCCTAAACTTCCTTCTGCCCATCCATTCCTACTTTGTTTTTACGGTCACCTTGCCTTCATAAAATTCGGATGCCGCAGACTCCTTGCCTTCTTCTTTTGGTCTTATTTTAACTGCCCTCGTTTTAACCCCGATGTCCTGCTGTTTTGTTTTTATTTCATACACTGCACCGATGTCCTTAAGATCGATCTCCCCCAGAGCATTTGTGCCCGCATACACAATAATTCCTTCCTCGCCGAACGGGGGAGTTACCTGCAATTCAAACTTGTCATTCCCAGAAGGGAATTCATAAACCACGCCGCCATGGAAGTAGTTATCCGCCCGGAAAGGATTGGGCAGTATTTGCAGTAAGTCACCTTTCGCATCTTTATACAGGACACGGGCGTAGAAGGGCTTGTTGCCCTTCAAATAAATCCTGATCTTTTCTGATTGTCGATACTCTTTCTTATCCGTCCAGACCTGAACATTGAGGGGAGCCGATGGGTCATCGGCAATTTCCGCTCCCTTTGATATCTTGGTCATGGCCTTCTCATCCGGGACCACCTCAGCCTTAATCTTAAGCTTGAAGCAATCCCCGGATGAGGCATCTCTGTACCAGGCCTTTTCAACCTCCTGGATAATCTTCACGGTGGCATTGGCATAGGCATCGATCAGGTCTTTTTCGAGTTGGAAATCTTTTACCCGGGTTTCGCTCTTGATGTAAGTGGAGGCATACTCGACCGCCATTCTCTTCGCATTGGTTAGCGCCTCCTCTTCGGTCTGTTTTCTCGATTTGTCATAACCCATGCAGGCGTAGCCTTCCGCCTCGGTAATGGTGGATTGGGCGGAATTAGCCTGATTTTCGACCAGGAACGTAGAAAAAACCAATAGTAATAATGATCGCCAAAGCTTCATTGCGTACCTTCGTTCTTGTATTCGGCCCATCTCTAACCTCCTATTTACAAAGGTTTTTCAATGATGTATCTAAAAAACCGTCTCCATCTTTGTAAGAAACGAGCTTCCGTAACGATCCTTCCATATTTCCTGCAAAAGGCGGTAATAGATTATCGTGTATCTTGAAATCGCTCCAACCCCTGCAAAACTTTTCCGAGTTCCAGGATATTCTCAATTTCATAATCCACGAATCCATCGATTCCTTCGTTGATTCCAGAAGGGTTTCTGCCCACAAGAACTGTGGTCATGCCCAGCGCTTTGGCTGGCTGGAGGTTTGCGGGAAGGTCTTCGATCATCATGCAATGCTGTCCGTCGATACACAGGTGATCAAGAATCTGGCGGTAGGGCTCGGGGTTGGGCTTGGGGATGTAGTGGGTGAAGGTGATATCAAAGATCCGGGGAAAATACTGCTCTACACCCAGGCAACGAAGAACTTTTAGGGCATGGGGGCGGTGGCCGCTGGTAAAAACAGCTTTATCGATCGGAATCGACTTCAAAAGTTCGGCAAGAGCGGGGTTAATGGAGAGCTTCTCTTCGACCCCCACGTCGTGGACATATTGGAGGTAATCTTCGGGGTCGATATTTTGGTGGATCATCAGGCCCCGGAGGGTGGAACCATACTTTCTGATGTATTCTTGTCTGAGCTCGCGGGCCAGGTCTTTTTCAAAGCCCATGCGGTCTTCCATGTAATTCCGAATCCGCTCTACAACCATATCGAAGATGCCCATAGATCTGGGATAGAGGGTATTGTCTACATCGAACAGGATGCACTTCAGCATATCCTACCCCTTCATTACCTCTTCGACCGCCTTCAAGGCGCGATCGATATCTGTGAAAGAAACATCCAGGTGGGTGACGCAACGGATGCGCGTTTTGGCGGTGGGGTGAACGAGGATCCCTTTCGCCCTTAAGGCCACCGCAACCTCCTGCGCTGTCCGCTCGACGCGGGAAACATCGAAGAAAAGGATGTTGGTTTCGACCTCCACCGGGTTGATGAGCACGTTCTTGATATCGGCCAATCCCTGGGCCAGCTTTAGAGCCTTGCGGTGATCTTCTTGCAATCGATCGATGTGATGGTCGAGGGCATAAATTCCGGCTGCAGCCAGGAATCCCGCTTGCCGCATACCTCCGCCAACCATCTTCCGGAAGCGGTGCACCCGTTTGATAAAATCTTTTGAACCCAGCACCAAAGACCCCACTGGGCATCCCAGGCCTTTGGAGAGGCAGACCGAGACAGAATCGAAGGGTGCGGCATACTCCGCTGGCGAAGTTCCGGTGGCCACGCAGGCATTCCAGAGCCGCGCCCCGTCCATATGCATGCGCAACCCTCTGCGGGTGGCCAATTCTCGAATCTGGTGAATCTTGCTCAGCGGAAAAACAGAACCTCCCCCGCGGTTATGGGTATTCTCGATGACCACCAGCCGGCTTACGGGGAAATGCACGTCGTCAATCCGGATGGCCGCCTCCACCTGGGCCACATCGATTATCCCTCGATTTCCGGGGATGCCGAAGAATTGAACGCCGGAGAGCACGGCCCCCGCGCCCCCCTCGAAGTTCATGGCGTGGGCCGCCGCCTCAATAATCACTTCATCCCCGGGCTGAGTTTGGGCTTTAATGGATAACTGATTGGCCATGGTCCCCGAGGCCACGAAAAGAGCGGCTTCTTTGCCGAGCATTTGTGCGGTTTTTTCCTGGAGAGCATTGACTGTGGGGTCCTCCCCGAAGACATCGTCCCCCACCACTGCTTCGAACATGGCTTTGTGCATCTCCGGGGTCGGTTGAGTTACCGTATCACTGCGCAGGTCAACAAAACGATCCATCCTCATTTTCTCCTTGTCGAATATTTATAACATGGCTGGCCAAAAAAGGATAGAGGTCTTTGCCAGCTGAAAGGTAAGGCCATTGACTTGGTCAGCTTTTTCGGGCAAAATTGGTATAAGACAATTTCACCACAGAGGGCGCAGAGAGCGCAAAAAATAAATTAAAAATGGAATTCCGAATTTATCATCCGCAAAGCAAAATCCCAAATCCGAAATGAGAGAGCCATCCCGGAACATCGACCGAAAAAAAGTTTTTTCCGGTGTTCTTTCTATATGCGTGGCCGTGTTGCTGATGCTCATGGG
Source organism: uncultured Syntrophaceae bacterium (assembly GCA_964421095.1). GTDB lineage: Bacteria > Desulfobacterota > SM23-61 > SM23-61 > SM23-61 > CAYQWO01. The sequence continues at coordinate 2,357 of CAYQWO010000098.1, read as the reverse complement.
AGAAAAGCATGTCTCACCGACTCTGCAGGGAATCTGGATGTCCCTGTTGGGATTGGGTGTATTCCTCTATCTTTGGGGCAGATTTTTTTCGCGAGGCCAGGACTGAAGGGAAATGAACTCCCGGACACGGGGAAGAATGTACAGGTCTTCCAATTCGTATTTCGCGATCTCCCGGGCCAAAATCTGGGCCCGTTCGGACGGGGAGCGGCGCGAGTCGATGATGATTAAATGGCGACCCTGCACCTTGCAGCCGCCGCTGTGCACGGAGATCTCATCATCGGAAAGGCTCTCGTAGCGGACTTCGATTTCTAACTGTTGGGCAACGCCTTCCAGTTGCTGGAGAAGATAGGTTGCCGAAAAGTTTGAGCCCACCGTGGCCTCTTTAATGGCATAGAGATTGGAGACATTATAGAAAAATTTGCTGACATAATCAAAGGGCGCAGTCAGCAATCAGAGGTCAGCTTTCAGGCCCCTTTATTTGCTGATTGCTATTCGCTGATAGCTTAACGCTTTATATGAAAGCCTACTTAGACATCGAAACTTCCTTTGGAGGAGAGATCACTATAGTGGGAATCTTCTGCCCGCCAGATCGCCTCATCCAGCTCGTGGGGGATGAGGTTAACTGGACGAATCTATGGAATGCCTTAGATGGGGTGACGAAGATTTTAACTTACAATGGGGTGCGCTTCGATTTGCCGGTGATCAAACGGGCCATCAAGCTGGATCTGAGCAAATATTTCGAATGCCGCGACTTAATGTACGATTGCTGGCAAAGGAACCTTTACGGTGGGCTGAAACGGGTGGAAGAGCAACTGGGAATTGAACGCGCCTCCAAGGGAATCGACGGGCTGGAAGCCATGCGTCTTTGGGAGCGGTTTCGCCTCTACGGGGACGCAGAAGCCTTGCAAGTATTGCTTGCCTACAACCGGGATGACGTGAAGAACCTCTTTCATTTAGAAGCCTTTTTGGCGGAGATGACGGCTCCTGAGAAAATTCGTTGACAAGCTGGAAGAAACGTAATATTAATACAGCAATCCAAATTTTTTGCCAGTCAAATCCCCCTCATTCCATCCCTTTTCTCTTCGGGGAGAGGGGAAGGTGAGGGAGTAAAAAGAGAGGAGGGAAGATCCATGAAAAGGTTTGAA
>CAYQWO010000098.1:0-1112 GCA_964421095.1 uncultured Syntrophaceae bacterium | reverse complement strand
GCCACCAACGCCATGGAGCGCTTGATGACTCAGGACAAGGTGGATTTCGTTGTGGGAGGTTTCAGGACGGAGGCGGTCTTTGCCATGCAGGACATTGCCATGGACTACAAGAAACTTTTCTTGGGTTGCGGCGCAGCCCATCCTGAACTCTGTGAACGAGTGGGCAAGGATTATAAGCGGTATAAATATTGGTTCCGGGTCACCCCTATTAATTCTAATTATCTGGTCAGGGTATGTTTGATTAACCTGGCAACGGTTAATGGGACGCTGAAGAAAGAGCTGGGTATCGAAAAAGCGAAGGTCGCCATCGTTGCCGAGAAGGCGGTGTGGATTGACCCGATGATTAAGGCCATCGAGGCGAATGTACCAAAGATGGGTATGGAGCTGGTCGGCGTCTGGAGGCCGTCTCAAACAGCCACTGACGTAACCGCTGAACTCACTGCCGTGCAGCGTGCGGACGCCCAGATTATCTTCACCATTTTTTCCGCTTCGGTCGGGATTACCTTTGCCAGGCAAGCAGGGGAACTCAAGGTACCGGCCGCCTTTGTGGGCATCAATGTAGAGTCTCAGAAGGACGGTTTCTGGGCGGCTACCCAGATGAAGGGCAACTATGCCGTGTCCATGAGTACTTTTATCCGGGGTGTTGCCTATAATGATCTCACGTTGCCGTTTATCGAGAAATACATCAGCAGGTTCGGCGAGTTGCCGACTTACACCGCGGTTACCTATGATGCTATAAAATATACCCTGGGTGAGGCAATCGCAGAAACCGGGACCATTGAAGCGGAGAAGTTGATTCCCGTGATGGAAAAGGCCGAGCGTGTAACCACCGGCGCCCCAAAATCAAAGTTCGACAAGAACCATGATCTTTTCTTTGGACCGGGTTATGCGACCGGAATCACCTTCCAATGGCAGGATGGTCAAATGAAGGGCTGGTGGCCCAACGGCTGGGAAGGCGTGACCTATAAGGGCATGGTCCCCTATAAGATCCCGCCCTGGATGATCGAAAAATACAAGAAATAACCCCTCCTTCAGAATGTTCCCGCTCCTCGTTGCTGAAGCCATGAGGGGTGGGAAGAACCAATACTGTCTCTTATACACATCTCCGAGCC
>CAYQWO010000097.1:0-10150 GCA_964421095.1 uncultured Syntrophaceae bacterium | reverse complement strand
AAAAAAGAATGTTTCACGTGAAACACTCTTTTTTCTTGAAAATTATTTTCCATAAAGGTTAAAGTCTTAGTGGGGAAATTTGGGCAATGGCCCGGATAATCAGCATCACCAATCAGAAGGGAGGGGTGGGTAAGACTACCACGGCGGTCAATCTTTCGGCATCGCTGGCGGTGGCCGAGAAAAAAACTTTGCTGATCGACATCGATCCCCAAGGAAATGCCACCAGTGGGCTGGGGGTACCAAAAGAAGAAGTTTCTACGAGCATTTATAATGCTTTGATCGATGAAGTTCCCGTAAAAGATTTACTTCGGGATACGGAACTCGATTTTTTGAAAATCATCCCTTCGAACATTGACCTGATCGGAGTGGAGATTGAGTTGGTGCCTTTCGCGAACAGAGAAATGCGCCTGAGGAATACTCTGCAAGAAGTGAAAGGGGAGTTCGATTTCTTGATCATCGATTGCCCCCCTTCTTTGGGCCTCCTCACAGTGAATTCCCTGACGGCTTCAGATTCAGTGATCATCCCCCTGCAGTGCGAATATTATCCTATGGAAGGATTATCACAACTACTGAAAACTATACAATTAATTAAAAAAAGTCTGAATCCTTCCCTGAAAATCGAGGGGATTCTGCTGACCATGTTTGATAAGCGGAACAACATTTCCCATCAGGTAACGGAGGAAGTAAGAAAGCATTTTGGGGCCATGGTTTTCAATACGGTTATTCCCCGAAATGTACGTCTGAGCGAAAGTCCCAGCTTTGGAAAGCCCATAATCCTTTACGATGCCGACTCCCGGGGTGCGGAAAGCTATTTGGAATTGGCCAAAGAAGTTTTAGGCCATGCCCAGTAATGGAGCCCATGGAAAAATTAATTCCTCCCTGGAATCTTTTGGAATCTACCACCCTCCACCTTTTCATAATTTTTCGCAGAATCTTAATTTTTCTTTTGACATTATTCTTTCGAATGGATTAAAGTGAATCATCATTCATTTTTTTGCGGGCCCAAATAGCCTGGAAAAAGAAGAAAGGCTAAGAGGTTTGACTGTGCGCCAAGCGTTAGGAAAAGGGTTGGGGGCTTTGATCCCGGAAAAGCCCTCCCCAGAGTTGGAAGGAAAAAGAGTCTTCCATTTCTGCGGCATCGAGGAAGTTCAACCAAACCCTTTTCAACCAAGAAAAGCTTTTGATGACGAACACTTCAAAAAATTAGTAGAATCCATTCGGGAAAAAGGAATTCTCCAGCCGCTGGTGGTCCGGCGAAAAGCAGATGGCTACGAACTGATCGCCGGGGAGAGGAGATGGCGAGCCGCCCAGAAGGCGGGTTTAAAAGAAGTACCGATAATAATCAAAGATGTACCCGATTCAGAAATTCTGGAGCTTTCCTTGATCGAGAACATCCAAAGGGAAAATCTTAATCCGGTCGAGGAGGCCGAGGCTTTCAAGAAATTGATGGACCATTTCCATCTGACCCAAGAAGAAATCTCCAGGAAGGTTGGTAAAGACCGAACCACAATTGCCAACACGATCCGGCTTCTAAGACTTCCGCCGGAAATCAGGCAAAGTTTGGCGGAGGGGCGAATCAGCATGGGCCATGCCCGAGCCTTCCTGAGCCTTGATGGGCCAGAAAAACAGAGGCTGGCGCTGAAGAAGGCGCTGGCAGCCTCCCTTTCCGTTCGCCAAACTGAAAGCTTGGTTAAGAGGCTTCGTTCCAAAGGCCCCCCGGCGCCTGCGAAAAACAGCCATCAATGGAATGCGATCGTAGAAGAGCTGCAGCGATCTCTGGGGACGAGAGTGAGGATCGTGGGCAAAAAAAGACGGGGGAAGATCGAGATCGAGTTCTATTCTCCGGAACAATTGGATCGGATAATCGAACTGCTGCGGAGATGAAGAGTTCGAAAAGGAGGTAATTCTGAGCGACAAGAAGACACCAAAAGAAGAAATCAACACCCTCCTGGGTCTGGGAACCGAATTTGAGGGGAAATTGACCTTTGAGGGAGCCATCCGGGTGGATGGCAAGTTCACCGGCGAAGTCCACAGCAACGGGATGTTAATCATAGGGGAGAAGGCAATTGTTCGAGCTAACATTCAGGCCGGTGTGGTCTTGGTGCGTGGAGAGGCCCACGGGACGATTAATGCCAAAAACCGGATTGAAGCGTATTCCCCCGCCAAAATTTATGGCGACCTTTACTCTCCCGTCTTAGTCTTCGGAGAAGGAGTAATCTTTCAAGGGACTTCCCACATGTCGGGCCAACCTGAAAAGATTGAGGAAGTTGAATCCCCCGAGAAAAACCGAAAGATTTAGCTTTTCTTAAAACTATTCTGCCATATGGATAAAAACGAATGATCGAGTTGAACCTCACCATGATCGTTCAACTGGCCATTGTGCTAAGTTTAATGGTTATTCTAAGCCAGATGGTTTTCAAGCCATTTTTGGGCATTTTACAGGAGAGAAAAGACCAGGTTAAAAGAGCTCAAGAAAGGATCAGAGACCTTCAGGATCGCTCGGAAGAGCTGATGGAGCGTTATCGGGAAGCCATTTCGGCAGCCCACGCCCAAGGGGCGGCGATTCGAGAAAAAATCCGCAAAGAGAGTCTGGCGAAGGAGATGGAAATTTTGCAGAAAGCCATGGAAGAGGCCAATCGGTTAATCCAGGAGATGAGAATGAAGATCAGCCGCGAGATGGAGGCAGCAAGGACTGGCCTTCAGTTTCAGGCGCAGAACCTCTCCCGGGAGATTGCCGAAAAAATTCTGGGCAGGAGTTTTCCATGAGTAGAATCTCCCTTCGCTTCTGGTTTGCCCTTCTGGCAATTTTTTCGCAGGCCATTTCGGTAGATGCTCTTTGGGCTTCCGGAGGAGGTAGTGGGATCAGCGGTGAGGTTTTCTGGCAGATCGTCAGCTTTATTCTACTGATCATCCTGCTCGCTTATGTTCTGAAAAGGCCAGTCCGCGCATTCCTCATGAAAAGGAAGGAAGATATCAAGAATTCTCTGGAGCAGTCTGCCAAAAAGGAGGAGGAATCCCAAAAAAATTTCGAAAATTGGGAAAGGAAACTCAATTTGCTGAGCCAAGAGATCGCCGAGCTCCATCAGAAAATCTCCCAGGAGGGAGAGGTGGAACGCCAGAGAATTATCGAGCGAGCTCTTGAAGAAAGCGACCGCCTCCGGAAGCAAGCCCAGGTAGTTGCTGAGCAGGAAGTCAAAAAGGCCCGTTCCGCCCTCAGGAGAGAAATGGTGGACCTATCTGTTGAGCTGGCGGAGAAACTCCTGAAGGAGTGTACTCAACCTCAGGACCAAGAGAGGTTGATCCGGGAATATATGGGAAAGATGAGGGAACTCAAGTGATTAGCTTAACTCTGGCGAGAAAATATGCCCGCGCCTTTCTGGAGATTGGCCTCAAAGAAGGCAATTATGAGACTCTGGGGAAAGAATTGGGGAAAATGGCCGACGTGCTAAGAGAAAACAAGGATCTGAGGGCTGTGCTAACCAGCGTCGCCTATCCAGTGGATAGCCGTAAATCGATCGCCAAGACTATAGGCGAATCCCTCGGCCTGTCCAAATCGACGATTGATTTTATTGATATTCTGATCGAACGAGGTCGTATAGATCATTTTCCGGAGATTGCTAAGTCTTATGAGAGACTTTGTGATGTAGTGGCCAAGCGGACTCGGGCTACGCTGGTAACAGCTGTAGCGCTCCCTGTGGAGTTGATAAATGAGATCAGAACTCAGTTAGAATCCAAGACCAGGAAAGAAGTCATTCTTACCGTGGAACAAGACCCTTCCTTGATTGGAGGAGCCCAAACCAGGATCGGCAACGTGATCTATGACGGAAGCTTAAAGACGCAGCTGGCAATCGTCAAAGAGAACCTATACAAGGAGTGGACGAAGAATGGCGGTACAGATCAGAGCCGATGAGATAAGTGAAATAATCCGCAATCAAATCCAGGGATTAGAAAGAAAATTGGACGTTGCCGAAACAGGGGTCATTCTTTCCGTGGGAGACGGCATCGCCCGGATTTATGGCCTTGACAATGTTATGGCCGGGGAGCTCCTGGAGTTTCCCCACGGGGTCTATGGCATGGCTTTGAATTTGGAACAGGATAACGTGGGGGCTGTGCTTTTCGGTGAAGATACTTTACTCCGGGAAGGAGATACGGTTAAAAGAACCCATCGTATCTCCCAGGTCCCTGTGGGCGAGGAACTTGTTGGGCGGGTGGTGAACTCCTTGGGCCAGCCTGTCGATGAGGGTCCTCCCATAGAAGCCAAACATTTCCGAAACATAGAACAAAAGGCTCCGGGTATCGTTGCCCGCCTGCCCGTGAAAGAACCGCTGCAAACGGGGCTGAAGGCCATTGATTCCATGATCCCCATTGGTCGTGGGCAGCGTGAGCTAATTATCGGGGACCGAGGAACGGGCAAGACAGCCCTGGCCGTGGATACCATCATCAACCAGAAAGGGGCGGGAGTTTATTGTTTTTACATCGCTATCGGCCAGAAACGCTCCACGGTGGCTCGAGTGGTAGATCTCCTACGAAAATTTGGGGCCATGGAATACACCACGGTGGTCGCGGCCACAGCTTCCGACTCGGCTCCCTTGCAATATATCGCCCCTTATGCGGGATGCGCCATGGGAGAATACTTTCGGGATACCGGAAGGCACGCCCTTTGCGTCTATGATGATCTTTCTAAGCATGCCCAGGCTTATCGGCAGGTTTCCCTCCTCCTTCGTCGTCCGCCCGGGCGCGAGGCGTTTCCGGGTGACATTTTTTACCTCCATTCGCGCCTGCTGGAGAGGGCAGCTAAATTGAATGAGCAACATGGAGGAGGATCTCTGACGGCTCTGCCGATCATCGAAACCCAGGCGGGGGACGTATCCGCCTACATCCCCACCAATGTCATCTCCATCACCGATGGGCAGATCTACTTGGAGTCGGAACTTTTCTATTCGGGGGTCCGTCCGGCAATCAACGTCGGGATTTCTGTCTCCCGCGTAGGAGGCAACGCCCAGATTAAGGCCATGAAACAGGTGGCTGGAACCCTGCGCTTAGATTTGGCTCAATACCGGGAGATGGCCGCTTTTGCTCAATTCGGCAGCGATTTGGATAAGGCCACCCAGGCTCAATTGGCCCGTGGAAGCAGGCTAGTGGAGATCCTGAAACAGGGTCAATACCGGCCGCTTCCGGTAGAAAGGCAGATTTTAATCATCTTCGCCGGAACGAACGGATACCTGGAAATGTATCCGGAAAGCGTGCTGCAAAGATACGAACAAGAACTTTACCCCTTCGCCGAGAAAGAGCATCCGGAAATCTTTCAGGAAATCCGCGTGAAAAAAGCCCTGGATGCGGACCTGGAGAAGAAGATCAAGTCTCTCCTGGAAAAATTCAAGGGGCAGTTTAAGGTGGAGTAGGCGGCCATGCCCAAAGCAAACCTTCGGGATATTCGCAAGCGGATTGCCAGCATCCGCTCCACCCAACAGATCACCAAGGCGATGAAGATGGTTGCGGCCGCCAGACTCCGCCGGGCGCAAGAGAGTATTCTGGCGGCGCGACCTTACGCTACAAAGATGCTCGAAGTTCTAAGCAGCTTGGCGGCAAGGACCTCGGCCGAGGCCCATCCCCTGTTGGCCCGCCGAGAACCCAGAAGGATAGAAGTGGTTGTGTTCACTTCGGACCGTGGGCTCTGCGGGGCGTTTAACATGAACCTCATTCAGAGGACGGAACGTTTCGTGGCCGAAGAAAAGGGCAGAACCGAGGAGATCGCCCTCTCCTTCATCGGGAAGAAAGGCCGTGATTACTTCCGGAAGCGAAAGGTGAGTATCCGGCGCGAGTACATAAACTTTTTCGGAAAGGTGGATTATCCTCTGGCCTCGCGCATCGGCCAAGCGTTGGCGCAAGCCTACAGTGATAAGCAGGTAGACCGAATCTACCTGCTTTACAGCGAGTTTCGCTCAGCGATACAGCAGCCAGTGGTGTTGAAGAAGATCTTACCGGTGACCCCGTGGACTCCGGTGGAAGGGGAAGGAGCCCCTTCCCGGTCAGCCGCTGTGGAATATCTCTATGAGCCCTCGGAAGGGGAGATCCTGGATAAGCTTCTACCCATGTACGTGGAGGTGCAAGTATACCAAGCCCTACTGGAATCCGTGGCTTCGGAATATGGAGCGCGGATGACGGCCATGGAGAATGCCACGAATAATGCTGCCGAAATGATCGAAAAGTTGACCCTGGTTTACAACAAAGCCCGGCAGGCGTCCATCACCAAAGAGCTAATCGAGATCATCAGCGGTGCCGAGGCGGTGAAGTAAATTAACTAATTTTTTCACCGCAGAGCACGCTGAGGACGCAGAGAACAACGAATTGAAGAAACGGAATCAGTGCTAAAGAAACCTTTTTGCCTTTGGGTTTTGGATTTTTATTTAATCTATCCGCGCGTTCTCCGCGGTGAAAGGGAAGGAATTTCAGGAGGAAAGAAGTGATCCAGGTAGGAAACATTGCCCAGGTCGTCGGACCCGTAGTGGACATTGAGTTTGCCAAGGGGGAACTGCCCCCTATTTATGGAGCCATCAAGATTACCAACCCGCGCATCGATGACCAGGAGGAAAATTTAGTGGTAGAGGTGGCCCAGCACTTGGGCGATGAAATCGTGCGCTGTGTGGCCATGGATACAAGCGACGGATTGGTTCGCGGGATGAAAGCGACCTACTACGGGGAACAGATCACCATGCCCGTCGGTCGCGAGACTTTAGGGCGGATTCTGAACGTAGTAGGGTTACCCGTGGACGAATTGGGTCCGGTTGTTACCAAATTGCGTTACCCGATCCACCGCCCGGCCCCGGCCTTCGCCGACCAATCCACTACCATGGAGCCCTTTGAGACCGGGATCAAAGTCGTTGACCTCTTGGCCCCCTATCTGAAGGGGGGCAAGATCGGTCTCTTTGGAGGGGCGGGCGTTGGCAAAACGGTGATCATCATGGAATTGATCCATAACGTGGCCATGGAGCACGGGGGGTTCTCGGTCTTTGCCGGCGTGGGGGAGCGCACCCGTGAGGGAAATGACCTCTGGCTGGAGATGAAGGAGTCAAAAGTCTTAGAGAAGGCCGCCTTGATTTATGGCCAGATGACTGAACCTCCGGGGGCACGGGCGCGAGTGGGCCTTTCTGCTCTAACTGCGGCCGAATACTTCCGCGATGAAGAGGGACAGGACGTCCTCCTTTTCATCGACAACATCTTTCGTTTCACCCAGGCGGGTTCAGAGGTGTCGGCGCTTTTGGGCCGGATGCCCTCGGCCGTGGGTTACCAGCCCACTCTGGCCACTGAAATGGCTGAGCTGCAAGAGCGGATCACTTCTACCAAACGGGGGTCGATCACCTCTGTGCAGGCCATCTATGTACCAGCGGATGACCTGACAGACCCGGCTCCGGCGACCACCTTTGCCCATTTGGATGCGACGACGGTTCTCTCGCGGCAGATTGCTGAACTGGGGATTTACCCCGCAGTTGACCCGCTGGATTCCACCTCGCGAATCCTCGACCCGCTGATCCTCGGAGAAGAGCATTACCAGGTGGCGCGAAAGGTCCAGTTTATTCTCCAGAGATATAAGGATCTTCAAGATATTATAGCCATCTTGGGAATGGACGAGCTCTCCGAGGAAGACAAGCTCATCGTTTCGCGCGCCAGGAAGATTCAACGGTTTCTTTCCCAACCCTTTTTTGTTGCCCAGGAATTCACTGGAACGCCCGGGGTCTATGTGAAGACCAAAGACACCGTTCGCGGGTTCAAAGAGCTGGCCGAAGGCAGATGCGATCATCTTCCAGAACAGGCTTTCTACATGGTAGGAACGCTCGAGGATGCCCTGGCTAAGGCCGAGCGCTTAGGGGCGATGGGCTAAAAGGGGGAATGCCGGGTGGCTAAGACCTTTCTGTTAGAGATCGTCACACCTTATGGCTTAGTAGTTAACTCCAAAGTTGAGGAAGCCTACATCCCCGGAAGCCACGGGGATTTCGGGGTACTCCCCGGTCACGCGCCCTTCTTAACTTCTTTGCGCATCGGGGAGATGCACTACCGCAGGGAGAAGGAGGTTCACTTTCTCGCCCTCAACCGCGGTTTCGCCGAGGTTACACCCACGAGGACGACTATTTTGGCAGATACCGCAGAACCAGCCGGGGAGATAGATATAGAGCGGGCGAAGTCTGCCAAAGCCCGCATTGAAGAAAAATTAAGAACTCTTTCCAAAGATGACCCGGCCTACCCCCAGGCGATGGAAGCCCTGGAAAGGGCCAAGGTGAGGATCCGGGTTGCCGAGAAAGCCGTTCGGGATTAAGTTTCCCCAAAATCCATGGGCAAGCTCTGTAAAATCGGCTTGGCACTGGGCGGCGGGGGGGCCAGAGGGTTGGCCCACCTGGGGGTTCTACGAGCCCTGGAGCGCGAGGGGATTCCCATCGACCTGCTCTCCGGAACCTCCATGGGCGCTTTGGTTGCCAGCGTATACGCTCTTTCGCCGAAATGCGACTTTGTGGTTGAGCGTTTCCGGCGGTATCTGGACAGCAAAGAATTTAAAAGGACCAATCCTGAGTTCCTGCACTTTCACAACCATGAAGAAGCGCCCATGTACCAGGGAATATTCCAGCGCTTCGCCAGCTTCATCAAAAAGGGAATCTTTTACACCCAAGCCTTGGCAAAACGAGCGCCAATTTCTGATGAGATTTTTTCCCAGAATATCAATTTGCTGGTGGATGATGTGGAAATTCAACAGTCGCAAATTCCTTTGACCATCGTGGCCCTGGACCTGAAATCTGCCCAAGAAGTTGTTATGCGTGAGGGCTCCTTAAGAACCGCTGTGCAGGCCAGCTGCGCCATTCCAGGTATTCTCCCTCCGGTGAAAATTGGCGATCGCGAACTGGTAGACGGCGGCTGGATCGACCGCGTTCCCATTCGCCCGGCTAGGGAAATGGGAGCAGACCTGGTGATCGCCGTTGATGTCGCAGAAGTAATGAACGACCCGGAGGATTATAACACAGGCCTGGGCATCGTCCTCCGGACGAATGATATCACTCGCTTTGCTTTGGGCCGGCTGCAGTTGCAAGAAGCAGACCTGGTGATCTGCCCAGATGTCTCCGGGATTCATTGGTCCGACTTCAGGCATCTAGATGCCTGCCTGGCCGCTGGCGAACGAGCCACCCGGGAAAAGCTGGCTGATATTAAACGTCTGGTGAAGAGGAAAAAACTGAAAAAGATTTTCCGTGTCCTTCGTGACCGTTTATTCTCTCTCCGATAGTTCAAGGATGAATCCGAGCATTTCCTTTCGCGTTAGTGTCCACGACTCCGCCAAGCGATTGGATATCTTCCTTTCCCAAAAGGACAAAGGATTATCCCGATCCCAGGTCAAACGTCTGATTGAAAAGGGGAATGTTCAAGTAGGAAGAAAAAAAGCCAGGGCGGGAATGCGGCTGAAAGAGAATGATGTCATCACCCTAACCCTTCCCGAGCCCCAACCGCCGACAGCTCAGGCTGAACCCATCCCGCTGAGGATTCTTTACGAAGACAGACATCTCCTGGTGGTGGATAAGCCCGCGGGAATGGTGGTGCATCCGGCAGCTGGAAACTTTTCGGGCACTCTGGTCAATGCCCTTCTCCACCATTGCCCCGACCTTTCGGGAATCGGTGGGGTTCTTCGACCGGGAATCGTGCACAGATTGGATAAGGATACCTCTGGAGTTCTGGTGGTGGCCAAAGACGATTTGACGCATCGAGGCCTATCCGAGCAATTCAAGAGACACGCCGTGACCAGAAAGTATGTCGGCATTGTCTTCGGCCAGATGGCCGATGAAGGAAAGATCGACGCGACCATCGGGAGACATCCACTGCATCGGAAAAAGATGTCCACTCGCCCCCAAAAAGGAAGAGAGGCCAGGACCCACTGGAAGGTTTTGCAGCGGTACGCTCGGTTCAGCTTAGTGGAGTTCCGTCTGGAGACGGGTAGGACCCACCAGATCCGCGTGCATTTCTCTTCTATCGGCCACCCCATTCTCGGGGACCCTTTGTATGGCGGCCGAGGGAAGCTGACCTCAATCTCGCCCCCTCTTCTTCGTCAGGGGCTCCAGAAGTTAGGCCGCCAGGCGCTCCACGCGGCCTCGCTCGGCTTCATCCATCCGGCCACGGG
>CAYQWO010000096.1:0-10170 GCA_964421095.1 uncultured Syntrophaceae bacterium | reverse complement strand
CCATTGCCGCCCCGCCGTTAATCTGGCCTTTGCACAGCAGGGGGTTAATCGCCTTGCCAATCTCGTAGACCTGGACAAGTTTGAGCAGGTCCACAACGCCGGTCTCCGTGTCCACCTCAACTTCCGCAACGCAGGCGCCAAAGGCCAACGAAGCGACGGCGGTCATCTTGCCGGTCTCCGGGTCAAAACTTTGCCCGGCCCCGGGGGTATAGGATCCGGTACCCACCAGGAACTGACCGCCCCAGTTGGCCATTGTACCCACTTCGGCCATTGTCTTGGAAGCTCCTGGGGAGCCTTTCACAAAAACTTTGTTATCGGCAACTTCCAGATCCTGCGGGTTGGCCTCTAACACCTCGGCGGCCCATTCGCGGATCTTTTTCTTAAGGTCGCCAGCTGCCCGGATGACTGCGTTTCCATCCATGAACGTCACCCGGCTGGCGAAAGTACCGGTGCACATCGGGCCGATGTCGGTGTCGAAATTATTCACCGTGATCGCCTCCAGAGGAACACCCAGCTCGTCAGCCGCAATCTGCCGCAGGATGGTCTTGGAGCCCTGGCCGATGTCCACCGCGCCAACCAGAAGGTCAAACGTCCCGTCAGGTTTCAGGCGAATCTGGGCCTGGCTGGGGTCTCCGCCACCCTTCAATCCCGCCGGATGGGTATTACACGAAATCCCTACGCCTCTCTTCTTCATGACTCTTACCTCCTCCGCGAACTCATGGCCAGGAGATGAGTCGGCAGCTTCACCCCGGCCAATTCGGCGGCTCGCTTCATCGCTTCAATCAGGCCCGCCGCCTCCACCCTAAATTGGGTCGCCCCCAAATCTCCATCGCGCCAGGCATTGATGAAACGGATTTCCCATGGATCCATGCCGATGGTTTCGGCGATCCGGTCCATCTGGAGTTGTTCGGCCGATGTTCCGTTGATGATTCCAAAACCCCGCATGGAACTGGCCGGTGGCTTGTTGGTATAAACGCAGATGCCGTCGATCCAGATGTTCGGGATGGCAAATGGCCCAGCCACCAGGATGGCGTTCTTGTCCACAACGTACGGCCCCATGCCCGAGTAGGCCCCCGTGTCGTGAAGCGTGCGAATTTTGCGGGCCAGGATTCGCCCGTCTTTTTTCACCCCGTCTTTGAACTCAAATGTCCAGGCGCCCCGCTTGGTGGTGTAGAGCGTCTCTTCGCTGCGGGTGAGCCGGTACTTCACCGGCTTGCGGATTTTGAGGGCCATGAGGCCGGCCACATGGTCGCAGTGGATGTCATTCTTGGACCCGAAGCCGCCACCCACCGTGCCCCCGATGTAGCGGACTTTATTCATCGGCAGTTTGAAGATGGCCGTCAGCATCCCCAAGTGGAAGTAGAGGTCCTGGCTGACGGTGTGGATGGCCAGCCGGTCGGTTTCGTCAATGTAGGCGACAGAGACCTGGGGCTCCATCGGGGCGTGTTCGTTCATGGCATTGGTGTACTTGCCTTCGACGATGAAGTCGGCCTCCTGAAAGCCTTTCTCCACGTCCCCAAGCCGAACCTTGCGGGTTGGACCGCTGTCGAAATGAAAAACGTTGCCCTCCGGCCGCACCCGGGGCGCCTCCGGCCGCATCGCCTCGAACGGATCGAAGACTGGCGTCTGCTCCTGGATATCCAGTTTAATCTTTGCCAGAGCTTGCATCGCGGCATCTTCATCGACTGCGGCTACCGCGGCGAGGCGTTCGCCCTGGAAGCGGATATGCTCCGCGGCGAAAACCGGCTGGTCGGGGATCAGCCCGTAGGCATTCACTCCCGGGACATCCTTGGCCGTGATCACCCCGACAACACCGGGCATCTTTTCCGCCGCGGATAAGTCCAGGCGCCGGATGATCCCTTTGTGGACGGGACTGCTTAGGACCTTGATGTAAAGCATTCCCGGGAGCTGGATATCGTCCACATAAGTGGTTCTTCCGGTTACGTGGCCGATCCCATCGTATCGCGGTATTGGCTTCCCTACATAGTCGGTCATTGTCCCTTCTCCTTCCTCCGGCCGCTGGCCACTGCGGCGACAGCCTCAACGATTTCTTGGTACGCCCCGCACCGGCAGAGGTTGCCGGAGATGGCCTCTACGATCTCTTCGCGGGTAGGCTGGGGATTCTTATCCAGCAAGGCCTTGGCTGACATGAGCATTCCTGGCGTGCAAAAGCCGCATTGGGCGGCATAATGTTCGTGGAACGACTGCTGCAATGGGTGCAGCTTCCCATCCTTACTCAGACCCTCTACCGTCTCCACGGCTTTACCGGCAACGGTCAGCGCGATGGTCAGGCAGGCACGAACCGGTTCGCCATCCAACAAAACGGTGCAAGCACCGCAGTCGCCCGTATCACACCCGCGCTTGGGACTTACGATCCCTAATTTTTCCCGAAGCACATCCAAGAGCGTGTCGCTGGGCTTGACCAGGACATCTGCGGGCAGCCCGTTTAAGATAAAGGATAGAGTGTATTTCATGGTGGCTTTCCCTCCTTACTTTTCCGCAAGGCCAGCAGCCTGGGCCAGTGCCCTGGCAACCAGCACGGTCCCTGCTTGCCGGCGGTACCAGGCCGTCGCTCTCTGGTCATCTACTGGCTGGCAGGCAGCCAGCGCTTCAGCAGCACATTGCGCAATTAGGGCTTTGTCGACCTCTTGGCCCTTGAGCAACCTTTCCGCCCGGGTGCAGCGCAGCGGCGTCGGTGCTACGGAACCCATGGCAATCCGGACATCCTGGCATTTGTGGCCATCCATCTCCAGACGGACCGCTACGTTCACCACCGATAGCGTCAGCGCTTTGCGCCTGCCCAATTTCAGAAACACAGTTCTACCCGCGGGCGGCGGAATGGAAACCTCCACGATCAACTCCCCCGGTCGGAGCACCGTCTGCCCGGGTCGCCGGAAAAAATCCTTCAGGGCTACAACGCGTTTCCCCTTGCCGCTCCTCAGCAAGAGTTCCGCGTCCATGGCCAGAAGGGGTGTGGCTAAGTCCGCGGCCGGGGAAGCATTGGCCAGGTTGCCTCCAATGGTGGCGGCGGTACGAATGGCCGCTGTTCCGGCTTGCCGCGCAGCCTCGGCCAAGGCGCCGGCCTTCTTGGCCACAAGCTTACTGGCGGCAATCTTGGCCATGGAGGTGGCCGCACCGATAATCAGTTTCCGGTTCTTTTCCTGGATGTAGTCCAGCCCGAGCTTGCCGATGTACACCAGAACTTCCGGCTGGAGTTTGTAGTAGTTGATCTTGGGAACGAGGTCTGTGCCGCCCGCCAGGATGACGGCCTTTTTGCCCAACTGGCCCAATAACTTTATGGCTTTACTCATTTCGGTTTCGGCAAAATACATGGCCTCTTTCATCGCTAGCCCCCTTTTCATGGGAAGACATAACTTGTTTTGCTTTGTCAGCGGATGACTTTCATTTAACCGACCTGGCCTCTATGCTGGACTCCCTTCCTCCGGGGAGCAGTTTGTGGATGGTGGGGAATCAGGTTCCCCGCTTTAGGCAATCTTGGCGTAAAATATCGTATCCATTCAAGCATACTACGTCCCGGTCGTCAAGTTAAGAAGAGTCCCCTACGAATTTGGAGAAGATCCGAAAAAACTACCGACGTCTGGCCCGCAACTCTGCCGCCCGCTGCACGGATTCGATGATCTGCTCATAACCCGTGCATCGGCACAAATTCCCCTCAAATCGATCCTTGATATCTTCCACAGTCGGCCGGGGATTCTCATCCAGCAGGGCTTTCGCAGTGAGAATCATGCCGGGGGTGCAAAAACCGCATTGGAACCCGTACTTCTCCAAGAAGGCTTCCTGAATCTCGCTCAATTCGCCCGGCTTCGCCAGTCCCTCCACCGTCATAATTTCATCCGCACCATTCAGCTGTACGGCGAGCAGAAGGCACGACCGCACGGGTTGGCCATTGAGCAGAACGGTGCACGTTCCGCAGGCACCCTCATCACATCCTTTTTTTACACTGATGAGGTTGAGTCTTTCCCGCAAGAAATCCAGCAAGGTTTCTTCCGGATTGACTTCTTCAGCGACCCGCTTGCCGTTCAATTTAAATTGTACCCGCATTTCTTCCTCCCCCACCCGCTTGTTCCATAACTCTTTTGGTCAATACATAGGACATTTCTCTGCGGTATTCTGCGGAGGCGCGCACGTCGCTGATGGGCTTTACCTCCTCCTTGATCAACTCCGCGGCTTTTTCGATGTTCTGTTCGTTGACCTCTCCCCCTCTTAAAGCCTCCCCGACTTTTGGGCCTCGGATCGGGGTCGGAGCCACCGCTCCCAGAGCCAGCCGTACCTCTGCAAATTTTCCCCCGCTGACCCTGGCGTAAGCGGCGGCGGAAACGATCGAAAGGGTAAAGGCCTTCCTTCTGCCGAGCTTCATAAAAGCCGAGGTGCCTTCCTGTAAGGGAATGATTATCTCCGTCAGCATTTCATCGGGCCGCATGACCGTCTTCTCCGGTCCCAGGAAAAAATCAGAAAGGGGGATCATTCTCTCCCCCCGGGCGCTCCGCAGCCTCACGGAGGCGTCCAGTACCAGAAGGGGAGGAGCAGTGTCCGCGGCCGGGGAGGCACTGCATAAATTCCCCGCCATGGTGGCTCTGTTCCGGATGGGGGGTGAGGCCATAAGGCTGATGGCTTGAACGAGGGCCCGCGCCTTTTCCCTGACCATAGGCGATTCTTTGATCTCGGACAATCGCGCCAGGCCGCCAATATGGAGGCGATCGCCCCGGGTCTCGATAAAAGATAACTCCGATATCTTGTTTAAATCGATCAGGAGATCTGCCGCAGCCGCTCGTTTCTTCATTTTGGGGAGCAGGTCGGTCCCCCCGGCCAGCAGCCTCGCTCTGGACTGGTAGTCTTTTAAGAGGTTGAAGACTTCGTTCAGCGAGGAAGGGGCCATATACTCAAATTTCGGCAACGGTCTAACTTCTGCTTCCATGGCTCTTTTTCTCCCTTAGGGCAAAATAGATTTTTTCCATATCCAGGGGCATTTCACAGAAACGGATGGCCGTTGCCTGATAAAGGGCGTTGGCAATCGCTAACGGGGTGGCGATGAAGGCGATTTCGCCCACTCCCTTCGCGCCAAAACCCGAATACTTGTATTCGTCTTCCACGCAAACCAGATCTGCCATCTCCGGCTTATCCTTGATCGTCGGGATCAAATAATCAATATACGAGGGGTTCATCATCTTGCCGTCCTGGCGCACCACCCGCTCGGTCAAGGCATAGCCCAGCCCCAGCATGCCGCATCCGTATACTTGGCCCTTGGCCACCGCCGGCTGGATAATCTTCCCCGCCGCCACACCTGGAACCAGTCTGAGAACCTCCACCTGCCCGGTCTCCAGGTCGACCTCTACTTCCGCAATGGTACACCCGAAGGTATAAGCCGCGTACGGATCTCCCTGCCCCGTTTCCGGGTCGGGAACTCCCCTGCGGGCCTTGATGAACCCATACTCCGCCGGAGGAATCCCCCTCATGTACATCTCATAAGCCAAGTCTTTGAAGGCGATCCTTTGAGAGGGGTGTTTGAGATTGTAGGTCTCCCCATTCTCGAAGGCAACTTCTTCCTCGGTACATTCCCAGAGTTCTGCGGCGAGCTTGTTCATCCTCTTGCGGATCTTTAAAGCGGCATCCACCGCCGCCGTTCCTCCGATGATCGTCCCTCTCTGCGCATGCGTTTCTCCGCTGTCCGGCATCGTGCCGGTATTATTCGCATCCACCCGCACCCGCTCAAAAGGGATGCCCAGAACTTCCGCCACCATCATCGCATGGGAAGTAGTCGTTCCCTGCCCGATCTCCACGATTCCGGTCGAATACGTTACGCTTCCGTCGGGATTAACGATGACTGATGCGCCGGCCCAATCGCGCTTGAATCCCGTTGTGCCGCAACCATGCCAGCTGCACCCTATGCCAATGCCCCGGCGTTTATTCCCCGGCTGATCGCCGGCATACTGCGCTCGTTTGCCACGCCAGTCCGCTTTCTCCCCAACTCTTTGAATCAATTCTTTGATCCCCACCGCGTGATCGAGGAGCTGGTTCGTTCCGGTCCGCGAGCCTGGGACCAGAGCATTTTTCAGCCTGAATTCCACAGGGTCCATGTGCAGTGCTTCGGCCATGATGTCCATCTGGGATTCGGCCGCAAAGAGCATCTGGGGATTCCCGAAGCCATTAAAAGCGGCGTTGGGGAGGTTGTTGGTGTAAACCGCCAGGCCCTCCACCTTGACGTGATCCACTTCGTAGACACCCGTGGCATGGTAGGCGGCTCTTTTCGTAAAGCCAACGGACCACGTGGCATACCCCCCGGCATCGACGATATAATCGACCTGAATGGCCTTTAGTTTGCCGTCTTTAGTCGCTCCCGTCTTGAATTTGATCTCAAAGGGGCCGCGCTTGAAGCGATAGGCAAAAGATTCGTACCGGGGATAAACGATCATAGCCGGTTTACCGAGTATGACCGCGGCCAGGGTGGCCAAGCAGCAAATGAGCGGGCCGTACGTATCTTTTCCGCCAAATCCGCCGCCAATGTAGGGAGTCATAACAGTCACTTCGGAGTCTCTCCATCCCAATACGCGGGCCACGGTATGTCGAGTCCGGAAAGGGTTCTGTGTGGTCCCGATCACGGTGACGCCTTTCATTCCGGTGGGAATGGCCACCGCCGCTTCTGGCTCAAGGTAGGCATGATCCTGGGAGCCTGCCCGATATGTTCTCTCCACGATCACATCACACTGGCGAAAGGCCTCTTCCACGTTTCCCTTCTTGACCTTGGCCTCCGCGGCAATGTTTCCATGATCATGGATTTTAAAGTTGCCTTTTAACGCCTCTTGGGGATCGAAGACCGCCGGCAGCTCTTCATAATCCACCCGCAACTGATCGGCCCCCTGCCAAGTTGCCCTTTCATCCCTGGCGACGACCAAAGCGACGATGTCGCCCACGTACCTGGCTTTGGTTGTAAGGATGGGCTGATCGTCCACCAGGTAGCCGATTTGATTCTCGCCGGGGACATCCTCGGCGATGATCACCGCCTCCACACCGGGGACCTTCAGAGCGCTGGCTTTGTCAATCCTTTTGACGATCGCGTGGGCGAACGGGCTCCGGACCGCTTTTACTCGCAAAGCTTTTTCGATTAGGTAATCGGCAGCGTATTTGGCCAGGCCGGTTACCTTCTCCAGCCCATCCACTCTTCTTACATCTGTCCCTACGACCTTGTAACTCTTACCATGCAGCAGCGTTCTTACTTCCTCCAGATACTCCAATTCCATATAAACCTCCATGTATCCTCAATGCTCAGGCACCCAGGCAAACCACTGCATTTCCACGCCCATATTCCGCAGGAGCCCGCCCTGGACTGCGGCCCGCGGCGGGGCAGAAAAAGATTTTAAACTCTGTCTAAAACTTTGCCCGCTCTATGATGAGGGGGTTCATGGCCTGAGATAATCTCGAAGCTTGATTTTTTCAAATCCAGGAATACGAACCTTCTCGAAACGCTCGCTTCGCCCCAAAGGCTTGGTGGCATCAATCCCCATTTTAGCAGTCAGGCCCAGGTGAGAACAGGAAGGGTCCAGCTCATTGCCCTTGGCCCCGGCAATGACCACCAGGTCCCGGTCGGCCTGGAAGCGGGTGGCCATCGCCCACTCCACCTCCCGCGGGTTATAGGGATCTACCTCATCGTCCACCACCGTGACGAGCTTAATATCACGGCTGCTATTGAGAGCGGCCAAGATGGCGTTCTTCCCATCCCCTTCGTGTTCTTTCTGGAGGCATACGACAGCGTGAAATTTCCCCGAGCTCGCGGGCGTGACATGCACGGCTTTTGTTCCGGGCACGTGGGCCTTCACCGCCTGGTAAACGATCGGCTCATAGGGGATAGCCAGGAGCAAATGATGCTCTGGCGTGAAGGGCAAGAGATCCTGGTAGATGGCGTCGTTCCGGTAAGTGATGGCCTTGACTTTGATCACCGGTCCCTGCCAGGCATCCCCGTAGGTTCCGGTGAAATTGGCCAGAGGTCCCTGGCTTTTGCGCAGGCGGGGCAAGATTTCTCCTTCAAGGATGATTTCTGCCTTGGCTGGAACCATCACCTCCACTGTTTCGCCATGGACAATTTCCACAGCTTTGTGCCGTAGAGCGCCAGCGATGGAGAGCTCGTCGAAACCGAGGGGGATCAAAGAACCCGAGGTAGCCGCAGCCAGACGGATCCCGACATCCAGCCCGATGGCCACGGCAATTTCCAGAGGTTTCTCTTCCTTTTCCCTGGCCTCGTAGAGGTTCCACAGATGCCGGGGCTGGATGAAAATGCCGATTTCATCTTTCCCCATGACCTGCAGCCGGTGGTAAGAGACATTGCGGATGTTGTTCTTCTTGTCTTCGGCAATGACCACGCCGGCGGTGATGAAAGGTCCGCCGTCCTTTTCATAGTGGGTAACCACCGGAACCTGCTCCAGGAGGTCGATGTCTTTGGTGATCTTTACTTCTTTCGCCGGCCCATCCTGAACCACCTTGGGCGGCAGAGGATTTTGGATTGCTTCCAGGTAACGCGGCGTCAGGCCGAAATCATCCGTTCCCAGGAGGCGGGCGATCCGGGAGCGATTGTTGTCCAGGCCCACCACCACGGGCATGGAATACCCTTTCACCCTTTCGAAAAGCACTGCCTTATCCGCTTCCAGCTTCTTACATACCGCCGGCAGCTCAAAGCGGGGATTCACTTCTCTACGAATGTGCAGCACCTCTCCCCACTCTTCCACGGCCTTCAGCTGGCTTCTTAGATCATCGATCATCTCCGCCTCCTCCTAATGGGTTAGCTCCCGTGATCGGCGCAGGGACCATTTTAAGCATAGGTTTGCAAAGAGACGGCTCCCGGAACCGGGCAGACGCAGGTACAGATGCCGCAACCTCGGCACTCTTCTCCGATGTTTACATGCCCTTCTCGCAACTTGATCACGTTGTAAAAGCAGGATCGCATACAACGCTCGCAGTCGGTGCAGACCTCCCGGTTGATGACCGCGTGTTCTTTCGGCAGCGACTCCATCTCGGCATAGCTCAAGGCCGCCCGGGTAGCGATCCCGACGATCTCCCGGGCTGTTTTGTATCCTTTGCGATTTAGAAAATCATCCAGCCCCTTGATCACCTCCGATAAGTAGCTGTACCCTTTGAGCATCACTACAGAACATAGCTGAACGATCGTGGCGCCAGACATCATGAATTCTACTACATCCTTCCAGTCGTAGACTCCGTTGGTCCCAGTGATCGGGATGCCCACGCCGGTATAGACTTTGGAGACCCAGCGCAAAGTTAAAGGCTTCACCCAGGGCCCGCCGACTCCGGCCCAGCCGTGGATGTATGGCTTGCCCGTCTCGATGTCCAGGCAGAACCCCACAAAGCGGTTGATGATGGTCGCTGCCGATGCCCCTGCGGACTTGACGGCCTTTACCATCTCGACGACATCGGCCACTTGCGGCGTCAGCTTGACGATCACGGGAACCTTAACGGCTCGCACCACGGCCTGGGTAATTTCGGCCGCCGCATTCTTATCCTGGCCCACCAGCATGCCGGTCTGCGCCCCTTTCATTTCCGAGGGATGAGGGCATCCAAAATTCAATTCGATGAGTTTGATCCCCGTGTCTTCCACCATTTTGGATAGGGTGGCCCAGTTCTCCGGAACTGTCCCGCCCACGCTGCCGATGAGCACGCAGTCATTCTGGAGCGCCGCGGCCTGAGCCTCTTTGAGTTCTTCCCTCCATTCTTCCGGCTCTTCTTCCGCCAGGCCGCTGCGGCCGTAAAAAGTGAAAAGCCTGGGCACCTTCCCCCGACATACGTTATGCTGTTCGTCCAGGTAGCGCCATTTGGACATCTTGGTCAGCCGACGCATGGCCTCGGAGTCTGTAACTGTCTTGGCGACGAGCCCGCCCGCCCCCGTCTCGATCACCCGCTTCATGTTCTCGGCGCAGAGGGTCGGCTCGGCGGAAGCAGCTAAGACGGGGTTCTTGAACTTCACCCCACAAAATTCCGTCCTTAAATCAGCCATATTAACTCCCGTGGTTGTGAGCGATTTGCATCCAATATCACATCCCCAAAAACCTTGTCAATCTCTTTTAGAGATTCTCGAAGAACTTGACATTTTTGATGAAAAGATGATAATTTGACTTTGTTGCCAACAGAGGAGGAAAGCCCTTGCCAGAG
>CAYQWO010000095.1:937-10215 GCA_964421095.1 uncultured Syntrophaceae bacterium | reverse complement strand
TCCCAAGATGAGAGCAAAGTACGGGCCCCTCTACTCCCAGGGAGTCATTCCTGCCAAAACATATCCTGGACAGGAGGCTGATATTCCAGTTGCGTTGGTGGTGAACATGCTGGTCTGCCATGAGAACATGAAGGGGGATATTGTTCATGATGTCGTGAAGACTCTCTTTGAGCGTAAACCAGAGTTAGAGGCAGTCCATAATGCGGCAAAAGACTTGACACTGGAGGCCCAGACAACAGAGGGTTCTCCCATACCTTTTCACCCAGGAGCCATTCGATATTTCACAGAGAAAGGGCTTAAGTTTAGATAATTGCGACGGAAGACCTGAGTTAATCATGCTTACCAGCCTTAAATATCACAGTATCGATCAACTTACATATATTGTCCACCTTTTCCAGCTCCAATGTCAATCGTACAGACTCGTCAATTTTTTCGCTCACCAGAACCTTCTCGGTGCAGATCTTGTACTTTTGTATCACATCTTCGACTGGGAGCAGGTTAGGTGGCTGACCCTTGGCATATGCCAGCTCCTTACGAAGTATCCTCCCGTCCTTCAGGATAATGGTCACGATCGGGTTCCAACCAGCAGTCGCCCACCCCCACTCCTCGTGCACAATGGTCTTCACCTTTTGTCGCATTTCTCGAAACGCTCTGTCTCGCACCGCTTCATCTGAGAAGCTGCGTGGTGAAATCTTCTTCTCCAACATTGCCGCTGCCAGGCCGTGAGGCAAGCTAAACTGAGCCTCCTCGGCATTTTGGGGCTCGGGGTGTTGAACGACCTGCGGGAGCATGGGGTTTACTTCGGCCTCGACCCTTTCAATGTTGTCGATAGAAAACGAGTGCTCTTCCTTCAAGTTAATAGCCGCCTCAACGATTCGCTGCATGTGGTAGCAGCAAGGATACTTTTTTATCCCGACCTGCATGACCCGAAATGGTTTGCCCCAGTAATTGACCATATTTTCTGGTTCGGCCACCTGCCCACAAGTCACGAGATCAAAAAAGCCACGGGGCGCTTCGAGGATATATGGACTGCCGGTAAAGCCTTCTGCCGCCAGTAGTGCTGCTCCCAATCCATTTCTTCCGGCAACTCCCATCTCAAAATAGTGGGCCATGGTACCACTTTGACGGACGATGCCGCTACCCTGCGAGGCAGCAAGGCTTAGGGCCATTGTTGTGCGTTGGACATCTAACTTCAGCATTCTTGCTGCTGCGGCGGCAACGCCTAATGTTCCTGAAAGGCTGAGGTTTAGATAGCCATGACGCCTAGCCTCCAAGCAGGCAATGCCAACTCTTGATTGCACCTCATTGCCAACCACGAATGCTTCTATCACGTCTTGTCCGGGTGCTTTCAGCTTTTCTGCAAGAGCGAAAACCGAGGGCAGCGGGGTATAGCTTGATATGCTTTCGGGGAGACTGTCATCCTCATATTCTGTAGCATGAGCAAAAGTCCCATTGGCCATAGCTGCGTTTTCGACGGAGCTTCGGAAGCCAGCACCCATGACCGTGGCCTCGGGATTCCCTCCCATGCGTTGGATGTATTTCGTCATGATCTTGGCAGTAGGAAGCGTTGCGCCTGCTACCATGGCCCCAAGAGCACTAAGCACCAGACTCTTGCTATACTCCAGAACATCAAAAGGGAAGTGGGCAAACTGCGTCTCGCATATACGTTCAGAGAGTTTCCTTGTTATTTCCATGTCCGACCTCCCCACAAAGTGAAGGGTATTGTCAAAATCTAACCACAGAGAGCCCAGAGAAATTATCTATTTTCCGGAAGCTTACAAAGCTTTAATTCCCTTCCCTCTCAGAATTCAGGAGTCAGGAGCCAGAATTCAGAATAGCATGCACAGTCTTCTGTCAAGTACTATAGCTCATTGATCAAAAGCGCCCCATCTTCAAGACCTTGAGCATTTCCCGGTGAATCTTTCCGTTGCTGGCTACAACGTGTTTGCCATCCAGGCCGACGGGGTTCCCCAGAAAATCAGTGATTTTTCCCCCAGCTTCTCTGAGCATCAGGCCTCCGGCGGCCAAATCCCAGGGACCCAGTCTCATCTCCCAAAATCCGTCGAAACGTCCTGCGGCAACGTAGCATAGGTCTAAGGCAGCGGACCCGACCCTTCTTACGGCGTGGACGCGGAGAGCGAAATTCCGAAAGTGATCGAAGTTGTCAGCCGGGTTCTCTCGAAGGTCATAAGGAAACCCAGTAGCCAGTAAACTTTTGGACAGTTTCGGGGTTGAGGAAACGTGGATTTTCCGCCCGTTAAGACGCGCTCCTTTTCCTTTCTTACCCACGAAGAGTTCGTCGCGCGTGGGATCGTAGACCACACCGAGGAGCACCTCTCCTGCCTTCTCCAGAGCGATGGATACGGAAAAAACAGGGAAGCCATGGGCGTAGTTGGTTGTCCCGTCCAAGGGATCGATAATCCACCGAAAGGGAGAATTCTCCTGCAGGGAGGTTTTTTCTTCGGCAAGAAGGCTATGGTCCGGGTAGCGCTTGCGGATTTCGGAGACGATGACCTTCTCGGAAAGGAGGTCCATCTCTGTGACTAAATTCACGGCCCCTTTATATTTCACCTGTCTTTTCTGCCCGAGTGTGCGTTTTAAAAGAAGTCCGGCCTTTTTCGCAGCCAGGATGGCGGTCTGTTCAAAGGATTCCATGTTTTCCTATCATTCCTCTCGAGGTCGTTAGAGTTTGGGCAGGGTTCCGAGATTTCTTTTTCGTTCCGGCATTCAGAATCGTGTTCCTACCCGGGGAAGGAACGAGTAAAGGTATAACGCCAGGGGGGTCTTTTGTCAATAATGACTTGAAAAATGATGGGCTGTGTGATAATTTCCAGGAAATTCAAATTGAACCGTGCGGCCTAATGGGGGGAAAATAGTACAAGGAGGAAGCCATGCCTGAAGTGGTCGTCCAAGGAACGAAGATCCATTACCTGGAGAAAAAATCTGAGACTCCCATCCGGGATATAGAGGTCGTTTTGATTCACGGCAGTGGCGGGAACGCCAATCTGTGGCGGAAGGTAATGGACGGATTGGCGGATGCCTACCACTCGCTGGCTGTTGACCTCCCGGGCCACGGGAAATCTCAAGGACAGGGGATGAAAAGTATCCCCGAGTATCGTGAGTTCCTAAGAGATTTTTTCGGGGTGCTGGGGATGGAGAAAATTGTGCTGGGAGGACATTCTTTGGGGGGTGGGATCGTGCAGGATTTTGCTCTCCGATATCCTGAAAAGCTGAGGGCGATCCTCCTGATCGGAACGGGCGCCCGCCTCCGAGTCCTGCCGGAAGCACTGGAGAGAATGCGGCAGATGGCCGAGGGGAAAATTGAGCCCCGGTTTGAACCCTGGGGATTCGGCGCGGGAGTTACTCCAGAAGTGCTTTCCGAAGCAGAGCGAGAATGGGCGAAGACGAGTCCCCGGGTACGGTACCATGACATGGTAGCCTGCGATCGGTTCGACATCATGAAGGAGGTTGAAAAGATTCGCCTGCCCGTGCTTATGGTTTGCGGGCGAGAGGATTATCTCACCCCCATAAAATACTCAGAATATCTAAAGGGGAAAATTCCTGGTTCGAAGATGGAAATCGTCGAGGGGGCCGGGCACATGGCAATGTTGGAAGCCCCTGATGCCCTGAGTAAGGCGATCTTGACTTTTCTCCGCTCCCTGGATTCCTCGAGCCCCCAGCGATGAATGAAATACCGTTCGCTCTACGAAGTCAACCATCTCCCCGCTGAAGACCGGAGCAAGCTCTACCGGAGCTTGATCCCTCCCCGAGTTTTCTCCCTCTTCGGGATTGACCGCAATACCTTGCTCAATCGGCAGGGGGAGAAGGTGGTTCAGTTCCACACGCCCGAAACCCATGGGTTCGCCTCCATCGATGTTAAATGGCGGCCCACGGACCAGGACTCGATTTTCTTCCTGCAGGTCTCCGATACCCCTTTTATGGACAATCTGGAGCTTTCCTTCTTAGTGATCAACGACCCCAGGGGAGAACGCTTTCAAACCGATCGGGATACGCTGGGAAAGGATACTCTCTTCGGGACAGCCATGAGAAATGTGGCCGAAGAGGAGCGGGCGATGAAGGCAGGGTTGGCTCCAGGGCAGGTTCGTCCGGGACTGAGACTGCTGAGGGAGTTCATCTCTCTCCTGGAACGTTTTGCCTCCAGGTTGGGGGCATCCATCATCTCTGGTGAAGCCCTTTTCTACCATAACGCCATCCAATACGAAAGAAGGGGGTTCGGCTACCTGGAGGGACGGAAGCAGATGGAGGAAATTGACCGGCAATTCCTCGTGGGTGGAAAACTCTACGAGCGTCTCGACGGGTCTAGCCCCTTCCGTAGGAAAGGAATGGAAAAATCGGTACGCGGCCGAAGCTGGGCGATCCAGGATAGAATTCTCGGAGAGCCGTGGGTCTCCCCGAAGATTTATAAACCCGTGGGAAAGTTCGTGGGAGTGAATACCTTCCACGGTCAGGAGTATTGAAAAATATTCAAAAATAATTATTGACTTTTTTGAGTTTTTATATATACTTATAGGGCAAATCGCCGACGAATTCTGTAGATTAAGTAAATGAGACATTTCTGGACGCAGGGAATGCTACGATAGAATTGGAGGGAATGAGCTTAATTCTTTATTGAGAACACGGATTTTATGTAATTTTGAAGCCTAAAAATAAAAAACAGGGTCCGTTCTCTTGAAATTATTCTTTTGAAAACCTTCCCCGGGGGGGTGAACCACGAAAGAAGGATCGATTTCGAAAAATCGCGTAGTGGTTACAGGGGTAGGGGTAGTCTCAGCAATTGGGACTGGTAAGGAAGCCTTCTGGCGGGCACTTCTTTCCGGGGAATGCGGGATCGGACCGGTAACTCATTTCGATGCTTCTTCCTACCCTTGCAAGATCGCCGCTGAAATTAAGGATTTCGACCCCACAGATTTCCTGAGTCCCAAGAGCGCTCGTCGAATTTCTCGCGGCGGCCAGTTCGCCATCATCTCCACCCAAAAAGCTTTTGAAGATACTGCGTTAAATCTCTCCAACGAAGATCCCTACCGGGTCGGATTGAGCTACGGTACGGCCCTGGGGCCTATGGATATTTACGAAAAATTTGGGTCCACATTCTATGAGCGCGGTTTGAAGCGAGTGAGCCCCTTCTTTTTGGGGATGATGAACCATAATGCCATGATCGGGGCCATTGCGGAAGCCTTCAATATTCGAGGATACAACATGGCCATCTCTGCTGGATGCTCTTCGGGAAATGTGGCCATCGCCAATGCCTATCATCTCATTTCCAGCGGCCGGGCGGATATCCTGGTCACCGGTGGAGTGGATACGCCCATTTATCCATTGACCTTCGGCCTGTATGCGGCATCCAATTCGATGACATCTTACAATAGCGATCCCAAAAAGGCCATGTGCCCTTATGATAAACGAAGGGCCGGTTTCGTTTTGGGGGAGGGGGCGGGGACCTTGATTCTGGAAGAGTTGGAGCATGCTCGAAAACGGAAGGCAAGGATTTACGCCGAGGTACTGGGTTGTGGCCTGACCAATGACGCAAATAATCTTGCAGTATCCAGCCCGGAAAGAAGGGACGCTATAAAAGCTTTTCGTATTGCCTTATCTCAGGCCTTTTTGGAACCCCAAGCGGTGGGCTATATCTGTGGACACGCCCATTCTTCCGTCATGATGGACAAGAAAGAGACTCACGTGATTAAAGAGGTATTTGGCGATCATGCCTTCCGGCTGGCTGTGAGTTCGATTAAAGCCATGATTGGGCATTCGATGGCTGGGGGGACGGCCATGCAGAGTATTGCCGCGTGTCTGGCCCTCCATGAGGGAATCCTTCCTCCCACGATTAATTATGAAGTGCCAGATCCCGAATGTGACTTGGAATACGTCCCCAACCAACCGAAAAAGAAAAATATTGAGGTGGCTATGGTAGACTCCTTCGGCCTGGGAGGAACGAATGTGGTGATTGTTTTTGGAAAGGTCTAAAGGTTTGGAAGCTACAGGTCCTTTGCAGGAGCGGGGGATTGAAATTATTACTGATTCAACCTTCTCAGTTAATAGGCGGAGGCAAAGTTTATAAAGCGAAGAAATTAATGTTCCCCCGTTTAAGCCTGCCAGTCCTGGCTTCCTTGACGCCCCCAGAAATTCAGATTGAAATCATCGATGAATACTTCGAGGACATCCCTTTCGACGATCCAGCAGACCTCATCGGCATAAGCTTCATGACACCCCAGGCCCCACGGGCCTACCAAATCGGGGATGAATTCAGAAAACGCGGGAAGAAAGTGGTGATGGGAGGGATTCATGCTTCCGCGCTCCCGGAAGAGGGCCTTGAACATGCGGACGCAGTGGTCGTAGGAGAAGCGGAGGGGATATGGGCCCATGTATTGGAAGATTTTAAGAATGGAAAAATGGGAGGAATCTATCGCTCTCCCGAATTTCCGAGTTTGAAGGGATTACCTCTTCCCCGCTACGACCTTTTGAAGAAAGACCGATACCGTCTTTTCAATATTAACTTCCCCATCCAGGCAGGGAGAGGGTGTCCTTTCAATTGCGAATTTTGCTCCGTAACCAAGTTCTTTGGGGGCCAATATCGTTCGCGTCCAGTGGAAGAGGTGGTGCAAGAGATAAAGCATAAGAATCTCAAGAAGATCTTTTTTGTTGACGATAATATAATTAGCAATCGTGCCTATGCCCGTGACCTTTTCAAGGCATTGATTCCTTTAAAACTTCGGTGGGGCGGGCAGGCAACCCTTATTTTAGGCAGGGATGAGGAACTTCTTAGTTTGGCCGCTGAAAGCGGATGTGGATTGTTATATATTGGAGTGGAAAGTATCTCCAGCTCTAACTTACCTGCTTATGGAAAATCTTTTTTTAAAGCGGAAGAAGTCTCAGGGCTTCTCACAAAAATTCAAAAGTGGGGGATTCTCATTCGGGCAAGCATCATTTTCGGCATGGATGCGGATAATCCTGATGTTTTCCGAAACACTGTAGATTTCTTAGTCCGAGAAAAGGTGGCCTACGCGGAGTTCTTCATTTTGACGCCTATGCCGGGGACAGTGCTGAGAAGAAAGCATGAGAAAGAAGGCCGCATTATCGATTATGACTGGTCGAATTATGATGGCTTGCACGCCGTCTATCGGCCCCTGGGAATGGGGAAGGAATCATTAGAAAAAGGCTTATGGGATGCTTATAGGGAGTTCTACTCGGTTCCGAATATTATAAAGCGATGCCTAAAGGTGGGAAGGCAGAACAGGAGACTGCGGACGCTTATTTCTAATTTTTATTACCGGGGAATGGTCACAAAAGGTCGGCACCCTCTTTACGGATAAAGCAGAAGTTTAGCCGTCATTCTTTGGTCCATTCACTGCAACAATCATCATATTTTGGTTTTGCCCGGGAAAAGCTGATTCTTCCATTTTGGATAATAGGAAATGAAAAACGTTCGGGGAGATCGACTGTGGAGTTTAATGGCATTTTTTTATGAGCAATTCTTTAAGCGCTTTCCCCCGTATCGGAAACTCCTGCAAGAAATAGTGGAAAATGTGGGTGCGTCCCCTTCTTCTCCGGATTTTCTTTTAGACGCAGGTTGTGGTCCAGGGCTTTTGAGTTTAGAACTGGCGAGGCGGGGGCATAAGGTTTTGGGGATCGATCGATCCCCGCAGATGTTAAAACGGGCGCAGAGAAAAAAGCAGATGGAAAAACTGGATAATCTATCCTTTTTGGAAAGAGACCTGAACCTGGGGCTTAGTGGCCAGGAATATTCTTTTCACAAAATCCTGTTTGTTCATTCCCTTTATTTGTTGGATGATCCGGGGAAGACATTACAAAAAGTCGCTTCCAACCTTATCGAGGGGGGAGAGATTTTAATGTGCAACCCCTGCCGAAGACTTACCTTGGGGGAGCTTTGGGGAGGGGGGTGGTCCTTTTTGAACGAAGCCTTGAACGAGGATGGGTTTCTTTCAGTTTTTTTCTTCTTGGCGATCGCTCTGGCCGTTGGAAGCTTACATTTCGTGATCCAGTATCGGAAGAAAAGAGTTTATCATTGTTGGGATGAAAAAGAAATTGAGGAGCTTCTGAAGACCAATGGGTTCCGATTAAAGTGGTTGCACAAGAGCTGCTTGGGCAGCAGCCACCACCTCCTTTGCGCCGTGAAGGAGAGATGAAGTGAGCATTCATGCCTTCCCTCCGATAATTGCCGCTATAGCGTATCTCCTCGTCGGTCTTTTTGTTTATTCCAAGAAAAAGCCCAACCCAGTTAATAAATCCTTTGCCATCATGCTTTTATGCGTTTCTTTGTGGTTCATTGAGTGGGCCGGACTCATCAGCGCCCCCGATGCTGATTTTGCTCGGCATTGGGGGAATATTTTCCGAATTGGGCTTCTCTTCATTCCGCCGACCTTCCTGCATTTTACCCTTCGCTTTACCAGTACCCGGG
The DNA here is from genome assembly GCA_964421095.1 of uncultured Syntrophaceae bacterium. Taxonomy (GTDB): domain Bacteria; phylum Desulfobacterota; class SM23-61; order SM23-61; family SM23-61; genus CAYQWO01. The sequence continues at coordinate 1,778 of CAYQWO010000095.1, read as the reverse complement.
AAATCTCCGCACGATCCAGGAAAATTCTGCTAATTTTTTATGTCTGGTCCTGCTTTTTGGCGCTGATTAATTGGACCCATTACTTTCACGGAGATGTAATTGCCTCTCCTTGGGGATATCATTTCCGAGGCGGCCCTCTATATTTTCTTTTCCTATTCGAATTTATCATCGCTATCCTGCTCTCCTTTTATTATATGGTTCGGGGTTACACTTTCGCCGATAGTTATCAAAGGCATAGGTTGAAATACTTTTTCCTGGCCATCGGCATAAGCTTTGTACTAGCCAGTCTTAACTTTTTGCCCATTTTTGGACTGCAGGTTTACCCTTTTGGCAGTATTGTCGGTATCATCGGACTTTTTATCGTGGCTTACTCTGTCGTCCAGCACCGCCTGATGGATGTAAGCGTTTTCATGGCCAAAGGGCTGGGATACATTTTATCCATATCTTTTCTGGGTATTCCTGCTTTTATAGCCATTTTCTTTTTGGAAAAATACTTTTTCCAACAAACGGACTTATCCTTCTCTTCAATCGTCCTCGTGATCGGGATCACCGCAGCCCTCCTCTTTAACAAAGTCAAAGAGCGGATGGATCGGGCGATGCGCCAGATCATCGTCAGGGACAAATATTTTTACCACCGGGTTCTTGAGGACTTTAGCCGACGCCTGGTGACCATCATGGACCTGAATCGCTTGCTGCCCATGCTTGCTGACACAATCGAAAAAAGCATGACTGTTATGCGCATTTCTATCTTCCTCTACAACCCAGAAAAAGACATTTTTCGCCGGGCCCTGATGCGGGGCTCCCCAGAGAGTGAAAAGACGGACATATCTTTTAAGAGCGC
>CAYQWO010000095.1:0-927 GCA_964421095.1 uncultured Syntrophaceae bacterium | reverse complement strand
GCGCCGATCCGCCCATTCGCTTGCTCCAAGAAAAGAAAGAAGCGATCCTGCATGCCGAACTGGAAAGAAAGTCGAGAAGCCCGGAAGAGGAAGAGCTTTTTAAATTGATGGCGCGATTCCAGGCAGAGGTCTGCCTGCCGCTTATTTACATGGACCGGCTGAACGGCTTTATTAACCTGGGGCATAAGTTTGCAGAAGAGATGTATTATCGGGAAGACCTCGACCTGCTGAATACCCTGGCCAACCAGCTGGCGGTCGCCATCGAGAATGCCAACCTTTATGAAAACCTGAAAAAATCACAAAACGTCATGCGGCGGGCGGACCGCCTGGCCTCCCTGGGCACTCTGATTTCCAGCCTGGCCCATGAGATTCGCAACCCTCTGGTTTCCATCAAGACCTTTACCCAGCTCCTTCCCGAACGTATGGAAGATCAAGAATTTCGAGATTATTTTCTCAAGGTAGCTTCCGGGGAAATTGACCGGCTGACCACTCTGATCAATGAACTTTTGGGATTTGCCCGACCGTCAGACCCTAACCTCCAGAGAGAAAATGTAAATGCCATCATCGAGAAAATAGAATTTTTAATCCTCACCGAAGCCCGGAAGAAGAATATTACCATTTCGAAAAACTTCATGCCCAATCTCCCGGCTGTGAATGTGGATGCTGAACAGATCAAGCAGGTGCTGCTAAATATACTCCTGAATGCCGTCCAGGCCATTCCTGGAGAAGGGAAAATCTGGATTGAGACCCGGCTGGTCCAGGTTCCCCGGGAGGAGACCACAGAGCAGTTCGTTCAGATCGAAGTCCGGGACACCGGGGTGGGGATTCCCAAGGAGAATCTGGAGCGGGTCTTTGATCCATTTTTTTCGACTCGTAAGGATGGTAGTGGTTTGGGGTTGGCCATCAGTTATCAGATTGTTCATGAGC